>CAZHPP010000196.1:0-7138 GCA_964534535.1 uncultured Victivallales bacterium
ATGCTGCATTCCGGGCATGTTGCGTTTTTCGAAGAGGCCGCCGGGCACGGCGACCTGTACGTCGGGCTCGGTTCCGACAAAACCATCTTTGAGCTCAAGGGCCGCAAGACCATCAACACCGAACGCGAACGTCTCTACATGGTGAAGGCGCTCCGGTGCGTGAAAGACGCATGGATCAACTCCGGAAGCGGGATCATGGACTTCGAAACCGAGGTCCGGAAACTCAAACCGGATATCTTCTTCGTCAATTCGGACGGGTTTACTCCGGCCAAGGAAAAATTCTGCCGCGAACTGGGAATCAGCCTGATCGTGAGCAAACGCATTCCGGCGGCCGGACTTCCGGCGCGCTCCACCACTGCGCTCCGTCAGGAATGCACCATCCCCTACCGCGTGGAGCTCTGCGGAGGATGGCTCGACCAGCCGTTCGTGAACGAACTGGCCGCCGGCCCCGTCATCACCGTTTCAATTGAGCCGGACTACGAGTTCAACGACCGCAGCGGCATGGCCACGAGCTCCCGCAAGAAGGCGGTCGAACTGTGGCATACCTCCATTCCCGAAGGCAATCGCGAACAGCTCGCAAAGCTTCTGTTCTGCGTGGACAATCCTCCCGGGACCAAGGTCGTCAGCGGTTCGCAGGATACCCTCGGCCTGCTGATGCCCGGACTCAACCGGCTCAACTACGATCACGGCTACTGGCCGGTCTCCATCGACACCGTCACGGAGGAAAAGACTCTGCGGTTCATCGAGGACAATCTCTGGCTGGTTGCCCTGCCGCAGCGCAAAAGCGGCTACGACGTCCTCGGGAGCCGGAAAATCACCGAATCCGGCGCAAAGCGTCTTGCCGAAGCCGCCCGCCGCTGCTGGGATTCCATGCTTGCGCATGACGTTTCCGGCTGGGGAAAGGCCACCGCCGACTGCTTCGAGGCCCAGCTCGAGATGTTCCCCGCCATGGAAACCGACGACATCCGCAGCGCCATTGAATTCTACCGTTCTTCGGCGCTCGGCTGGAAGGTAACCGGCTGCGGCGGAGGCGGATACCTGGTCCTGATTTCGGACAAGCCCATCGGGAACGCCATCCGGGTGCGCGCCTGCCGGAGCTGACCGGACTTCTTCCCGGTTGAAAAAAACATTTTCTGTGGTATAATAATGAGATCAACAGGAAAGGGGTTTCCCATGTTCGAATTCGGCTTCGCAAAAGAGGACATCACTCCGAAATACGGCATTTCGCTCTGCGGATACTTCAACCCGCGTCCCAACAAAGGCGCCCTCGACCGTCTGAGCGTGAAAGCCGCCGCATTCCGCTGCGGAAAGGAGACCGCCGCAATCGTCTCCTTCGACCTTTGCATGGTCGATTCTCCGCTCGTTGCACGCTTTACGGAAGGACTGAAGAAGGCCGGCTCGAAACTGGCCGGGAAAACCCTGTTCTGCGCCATCCATACGCATACCGGACCGTATGTCAGCTATTGCTTCGACAACGAAAACATCAATGCGGAATATGTGGACGACCTCGTGAAGCGCACGGTTTCGGCCGTGTGCCGCGCCGAAGCGGACCTCGCGCCCGCCGAGCTCGAATCGACCGTGACCGAATGCTCCACGCTCGCGTTCAACCGCCGCTACGTCATGAAAAACGGGAAAATCCTCACGAACCCGGGCAAACTCAATCCGGATATCGTGCGTCCCGAAGGTCCCATTGACCCGCTGATCCCGCTGCTGGCCGTGCGCCGGAACGGAAAGCTCCAGCTCCTCATCGCCAACATTTCCAACCATTCTGACACGACCGGCGGCGACCTGGTTTCCGCCGACTGGCCGGGACGCATGGAAGCCGAAATCCAGCGCGGACTCGGCGAGGATGTCCCCGTCATCACGATCATTGCGCCCCAGGGCAACATCAACCATTTCAACGTGAAGACGGACGTTTCCCAGACCTCCTATGACGAGGCGAAGCGCATCGGACGCGGCTATGCCGCCGTAATCCTTTCCTCGCTTTACCAGCTCCGTCCGGCGGACTGCGGTTCGCTGAAGGTGTTCTCCCGCGAATTCGAGGCTCCCTACATGAAGGTGACGGACTCCGAATACGCCGAAGCGAAACGCGTGTACGAAGCCAACAGAAATGCCGTGATGGAGGCCGGACGCGACTTCACCAGCGAAGACATCGCGAAGTGCCATCCGTTCGTGCTGAAATTCTTTGCCGAGCGGCTGATGAACTGCCGCGACCATGCGATCCCGGGAAAACGTATCGAACAGATGCTTGCGATCCAGTTCGGCAGGGGGATCGGAATCATCGGAATTCCCGCGGAGCCGTTTGTGGAGCTCGGCATGGCGGTCCGGAAGCAGTCGCGGTTCCCGATGACGATGCTTGCGGCGCTCGCCATGGGCGAAATCGGATACGTCGGGATGCCGGGCAATTACGGCAACGGCGGCTATGAAACGAGCCCCGCGCCGACGGTGGCCGACCGCGGACTCGGTCCCGAAATGGTCAGGACTGCAGTCGAGCTTCTGAACAGAAAATAAGCGCTGCGGCGCAAGAATCGAACGGCCTCCGCGGACCTGAAATCCGCGGAGGCCGCTTCATGTCATGAGAAGCGGGTTCAGGGCTTGTCGGGAATGGCCTTGCCGCTGATGATGGAACGCGGATTCTCTTCCAGAGTCCGGATGAGCTCGTCGACCGAATCCAGCGTGTCGTTGAGCTTGGCAAGGGTGTTCTTCATGCTTTTGCGGGCATCGCTGACGGAGTCGGCGGCCTCGCGGAAGGAGGAGGTGGTCTCCTTGACTTTGGCCTCCTCCAGGATGACCTGCATCTTTGCGGTCAGGGCCTGAAGGTTGGCGAGGGTCTGGGAAGCTTCCTCGCTGATCTTCTGGAGCCGCTCCTCGGTGAGCGCCTTGTTGAGGTTGGCCACCGTGACGGTGAGCCGGGCGGAAAGTTCGTCGCTGTTGTGAAGCATCTGCTTGAGCGAAGGATCGGAAATGAGGGAGTTGGTGTTTTCCAGGACCTTTTCGAGTTTTTCGGAAATTCCCTTGTAGTCGACGGAGGCGATCTTTGCCACGATTTCGGAAACGCTGCTGCGGAGTCCGGCAAGCATGGAAGGCTCCGAAGGCATGAAGAAGACTCCGGAGGAATCGAATCCGGGCCTCGGCATGTTGCTGTCCGGCTCTTCGGGGACGTCCGACTGATGATAGTCGAATTCGATGTATTTTCCGCCGGTGATTCCGCTCATTTCAAGTCTTGCGCGGAGCCCGGAACTGATCTCCTTGAGCATCATGGCGTAGAAATCGGCTTCCGTGATCTTTTTGTGCTCCAGCTTCCCGACCGGACGCATGTTGACCTTGCTGATGTTGATGTCCATGTCCACCCGGATCAGCTTGTCCTCCATGGAAATGGTGATGTTGCGGACCTTGCCGATGGGCACGCCGCGGAGCTTGACGAGCGAACCGCTTTCGAGTCCCTGGACGCTTTCGCTGAAGAGGGTCGTCATGGGGGCTTTCCTGCTGCCGTAGTCGAACAGGCCGAACACCACGAACAGCGTGCAGATCACAAGGAACGAAACAATGATGAAAAGTCCCAGTTTGAATTTGTCAGATTCCATTTCCGTGTTCTCCGGTATGATTGAGGTTGCGTCCGCCGCGGTTCAGGAAGGTGCGGACCGATTCGAGTTCCGAGTGCGTTCTGAGATATTCGGGAGGGCCCTTGGCGATCATGGTCTTTGCGTGAGGGTCGAGGAAGACCGCGGTATCCGCCACGGTGAAGATGCTGTCGAGCTCGTGCGTGACGATCGCGATCGCGGTGTTGAGGCGCGACCGGATGTCCAGGATGAGCTTGTCGAGATTGGCGGAATTGACGGGGTCGAGTCCGGCGGAAGGTTCGTCGAAGAACACGATCCCGGGATCGAGCGCAAGCGCCCGCGCCACGGCGGCGCGCTTGACCATGCCGCCGGAAAGGTCGCCGGGCATCCGGGTGCCGAATCCGTCGAGCCCGACCATGGCCAGCTTGGACTCCACGCGTTCCGCGACTTCCTTTTTGCCGAGATGCGTATATTCTTCCAGGGGGAGCGCCACATTTTCGGCCAGCGTGTAGGAACGGAACAGCGCCCCGTTCTGGAATGCCACGCCGATCTTGCGCAGAATGTTCCGCCGCTCCTCCAGGGAACAGTGAACAATGCTCTTTCCCTCGATCAGGATGTCTCCGGCAAGGGCGGGAATCAGCCCGATCATGGTTTTGAGCAGCGTGCTCTTGCCGCAGCCGGAGCCGCCCAGGACGGCCACGATTTCGCCGCGCGCAATGTCAAAGGAGATGTGTTCGAGCACGGCCGTGTTGTGGTAGCCGACCGTAACGTCTCTCACGGAAACCGCAGGAAAACCGTCCATATGCTTCACGCTCCGTAAAAGATGATGTTGAACATTTTCGCCATCATGAAGTCGGCCACGATCACGGTGACGAGACTGGAGACGACGGAGGACGTCGTGGCGCGGCCGACTCCGAGGGAATCGCCTTCGGCCTGGAATCCGCGCAGACACGAAACCGACGTGATGACCGCCGCGAACACGATGCTCTTCGTGATGCTTTCCACAAAGAAGCGGGGCGCGACCCACCAGACCGTCTGCGCGTAATAGACCTGTGACGGGATTCCGAGGTCAAGCACTCCGACGAACAGTCCGCCGACGATTCCGACGATGTCCCCCATCAGCGTGAGGAGGGGCATCATGGTGGTCATGGCGATCATCTTGGGGACCACGAGGAAGCGCCAGGGGGAGAACCCCATGGTGACCATGGCGCTCAGCTCCTCGGTGGATTTCATGGTGGCGATTTCGGCGGTGAAGGCGGAACCGGCGCGGCCGGTCGCAATGATGGCGATCATCAGCGGCCCCAGTTCCCGCACGATCGAGCAGCCCACGAGCGCCGGCAGGAAGGAGTCGGCGCCGTACTTGTGCATCTGGACCGCGCTCTGATAGCCCACGATCAGCCCCATCAGCAGACAGATGAGCAGGCTGATCGGCACGGCATCCGGGCCGCAGATGTTCAGATAATAGAAGGTTTCGCGGAAGCGCACGGTGCGGGGATGCCGCACGGCATTCCACATTTCGGACGCGATTTCCCCCGTGAAGGAGACAAACGCGCCGAGGTCGTTCCAGAGTCCCAGCGCGTTTTCCCCGAATTCCGTGATGATGTTTCCGGCGGGGCGGGGCATGGAGCGCTATCGGGCGGAGGGCGTATCGCCGTCCTGCTGCGGTGCGCTGCCGTCGTCCTGCTGTCCGCCGTCATCTTCCGCGGGGGCGTCGTCATGCGGCGCCGGACGCGTGATGCGCCGTGCGCATTCGCCGCGTTCGTTCATGCCGACTTCATATTCGAGCATGTCGCCGATATTGAGGTCGTTGAAATCGATTCCCTCCAGGTCTTCCCAGAAGAAGAACAGGTTTTTCGGCGAAGGTTCGTTGGAAAGGAAGCCGTAGCCGTTCTTGATCTGAAGGATGCGGCTCACGCGGCGGATTCCGTTTCCGGCGGAAATGGGGGCGGAGGAGGCGGGCCTGGCCGGCTTGGAGACGCCGGTGACCGGGTCGATTTCGGCATGATAGTTGGCTCCGGCGGCGCTTTCCGGCTGGACCTCATCGTAATCGGGGGCCTGGGCGGAATCCGGATTCTTGAGATCGGTGCGGCGGTCGTCGTGCGGGGAGGCCGGAACGAACAGCGAATCAATGCTGCTGGAGTCAAACCGGGTATCCTGACCGTCGATGATCTTGTGCATCCACACGGGATAGGTGACCTCGTTCATCATCTTGCCCGAAGTCGCGGTATAGCGTTCGTTGCCGTTGTCGTCCACATATTCGAAGTCCCAGCCGAGCACCATCACGCGGGTGCCGAGGGCGTTCAGCTTGCGGACGAGCGGAACGTAGTCGCCGTCGCTGGCGATCAGCGCCACGACGTCGAATTTCTTGAACAGCGTGAGTTCGAGCGCCTCCAGGGCCAGACACACGTCCACGCCCTTTTCGCCGCCGCGGGTGACGGGCAGATAATGCGTCACCACGCCTTCGCGCATCAGAATGTCGTCGAACATGCGCTCGTTCAGGAGAATCTGGCGGGCATGCGCCTCCATGGCCGGCAGACGGCCGCGGAAATAATGGCAGTCCACGATCTGGCAGAACTTCGGCTCGACGCCTTCCAGACGCCCCGCAAGGCGCTTGATGAAATCGTGAAGTCCGGAAATGCTCAAACGCGACCGCCGCGCGTGCGCGTAGCAGTAGTAGTTGCTGACGTGATAAAAGTAGTTGCCGTCGTAGAATATTCCGATTCTGAGCAGGTGAGAATCATTCATAATCCAATCTCCATTCGTTAAGATTACTTGCCGGGGGTTTCAGAATGATTAAAATCACTAAGTTTCAGTAATTTACATCGCAGATGATGCAAATGCAAATCCCATTCCGAAAAAATCCCGTTTTTATCTGCTTTTGATTTTTCCAGTTGTCTTTTTGTATAGACACCGGGCGATGGAATTTGTTCTGTCTGTCAACCGGAAACCATCAGAATTTCTGCACGGAATCTCTTCCCCTCCGCAAGGTGCGCGGGGTGCAGGGCTCATTGAGTCCTGCCGATGGGTGGAAGGGGCGAGTAGCCCCTTCATGAAAAAATTCCATTCCCCGCTTGACTTTCCGCGGAAACAAACTATTGTTTCAACATAAACCCCTGAACCAGCAATTCATCCATGGAGGAAAAACCATGTCAATCCCGATCGCAGCAGCCGGAGCGGTCGCCGGCGGCATCCTGATCACCGTCCTGATCATCTTCATCCTGTTCATCGCAATCCTCGCGATTGCCTCGCGGTTCAAGAAATGTCCTTCCGACCAGGTGCTCGTGATCTTCGGAAAAACCGGCGGAAACCGCGCCGCGAAATGCATCCACGGCGGCGCCGCGATCGTCTGGCCCGTCATCCAGGATTACGGATTCCTCTCCCTGCGTCCGCTCCAGATCGAAGTGAACCTCACCAATGCGCTCTGCAAACAGAACATCCGCATCAACGTGCCTTCCGTGTTCACCGTAGGCATCAGCATCGACGAATCGCTCATGGGCAACGCCGCGAACCGCCTGCTCGGACTCCCGCAGGACTCCATCGCCGACCTCGCCAAGGACATCATCTTCGGACAGCTCCGT
>CAZHPP010000197.1:0-7128 GCA_964534535.1 uncultured Victivallales bacterium
AACCCTCGGCAGGACTCAAAGAGCCCTGCACCCTGCGCAAAAAATTCAATTTTTTTGCGCTCGTTTTCTGTCGACGCATGTCGACCAGGGGGCAAACCTCCGTTTTTCCCACTGGACCCCCGAATCCATGAAAAAAACAGTCAACGTTTAGGATATAGCCTTATTTTTTTGTTTTTTCAAGCGGGCGACGGTTTTATCATGAAATTTTTTTCTGCCCGGCTTTTTCTGCCGTGCTTTTTTCCGGATTTCCGATTGAATTTCACGGCGGAAAGATTTATATTATCCACTAAATTAATTCGAGCGTGAAACAAGGAGCCGGCATGTCGGAATCCAGCCGAAAAAAACAGGCCCTGATCATCGGGGCGTCCCGCGGAATCGGTCTCGCAGCCGCAGAACGTCTGTCCCATGACGGCTTCGCAGTCGCCGCCTCATGCCGCAAAGAATCCTCCCTTGACGGACTCCGGAACCGCATCGGAACGGTCGAACCGCTCGTCTTCGACGTGCTGGACCGTCCCGCCATCCTCGCCGAATACCGGCGAGTGTTCGGCGAATCCGCCCCCGATGCCGTCGTCTTCTGCGCCGGAATCGCCGACGACGGCATGTTCGCACTCATGGGCCCCGAACAGTGGGACCGCGTCCTGCGGACCGACCTCGACGGCTTCTACAACACGGTCCAGCCCCTGCTGGGCGCCATGATCGCGGGACGCCGCGGCGGGCGCATCGTGGCGGTTTCCAGCCTTTCCGGCGTGGCCGGGCAGGCCGGACAGGCCAACTACTCCGCCGCCAAGGCCGGACTCATCGGCGCCGTCAAGGCGGTCGCGCGCGAAGTCGGACGCCGCAATATCCTCGTCAATGCCGTGGCGCCCGGCGTGATCGAAACGGACATGACGAAGGACCTTCCGAAAGACCGGATCCTCCCCATGATTCCCCTGAACCGCTTCGGCTCTCCCGCCGAGGTCGCCGCCGCGGTGAGCTTTCTCTGCGGACCGGACAGTTCCTACATCACAGGCCAGGTCATCGGCATCAACGGCGGGATGTATCTATGAATGGACAAAGAGCCGGAAGACGTGTTGTCATCACGGGCATGGGCGCGGTTTCGCCCCTCGGAAACTCGCCGGGAAGTTTTTTTGAAGCGCTTCTCGCCGGAAAATCCTCGATCCGCCGCATGACGGAATGGGAGCAGTGCAGCTATCTCGGGTCGCCCGTCCGTCTGCCGGAGGAGTTCGCGGCATCGCTTCCGCGCTCCCTCCGCCGCTCCATGAGCCCGGTTTCGCTTTATTCCGCCTTTGCCGCGAAACAGGCCGCCGCGGATTCCGGGCTGACCCCGGAAATGCTCGCTTCCGGGCGCACCGGCTGCGTGATCGGCTCCACCATGGGCGGGTCCACCGCGATCTCCGAAAGCTACCGGATCCTTTATTCCGGCGGCGGACTGGCGGACATGTCCTCCATGCAGTTTTTCAAATGCGTGTCCCATACGGCTGCGTTCAATACGGCGCACTGCATGGGGATCACGGGGACCGTGCTCGCGCCGTGCGCCGCATGCGCCTCCGGGACTCAGGCCGTCGGCATGGCCCGCGACCTGATCGCGGGCGGAGTCCAGGACACCGTGCTCTGCGGCGGAGCGGAGGAACTTTCGCCGGAAGTGAGCGGTTCCTTCGAGGTCATCTTCGCCGGATTTTCCCCCGCGGAACGCACCCCGGAAACGGCTTCAAGGCCGTTCGACGCCGCGCGGAGCGGACTCGTCTGCGGCGAAGGCGCCGGAATTCTCGTCCTGGAGGAACTGGAGCATGCAAAAGCCCGCGGAGCGCACATTTATGGCGAGATCGCCGGGTATGCCACCTGCTGCTGCGGCACGCAGATCGGACAGTCCGATTCCGAATCGATCGTGCGCTGTCTCAACCTGGTCTACGCCGATTCGGGCCTGCCGCCGGAGTCGACCGCCTATGTGAACGCTCATGCCACTTCCACGGTTCAGGGCGACCTGGCCGAAGCGCGGGCGCTTGCGGAATTCTTCGGTTCCGCCCGCCCGTACGTCAGCAGTCTCAAGGGGAATATCGGGCATACGCTCGGAGCCTCCGGGACTCTGGAGCTGATCGCCTCCGTCGAGATGATGAACCGCTCGATCCTGCTTCCCACGCGGAATCTGGAAACGCCCGGAGAAGGCTGCAAAGGCCTGAACTACGTGATGAAATCTCCGGTGAAGGCGGAAACCGGACTCATCCTCAAGAACAGCTTTGCGTTTGGCGGAATCAATGCGGCGCTGCTGTGTTCAAGATACTGCGGCTGACCCCATGACGATCACCATTCTGATTTATCTTCAGGCGCTCGCCGTCACGGTGATTTATACTCTGGTCTGCGTGCCGCTGTTCCTTCCGGCGATGCTGTGGAGCGTGTGCCTTGCTCCGGAAAAGAGGCCGTTCATCGCCCGGTTCTTCGTGCTCTGGTACGGCCGGGCGATCCTTTCGTTCGGCTGGAGGCCGTATGTGAAAATCCGCTGCGGGAGCCGTCCGGGAAAACACGGGTCCGCAGGAATTTATGTGTTCAACCACCGGTCGGCGTCGGACCCGTTCCTGGTTGCGGCGGTGGTCTCGCGCGGGCCGGCGCAGATTGCGAATTCCTGGCCGATGCGTCTGCCGTTCCTGGGATTCTTCGCCCGCATGGCGGAATATGTCGACGTCCGCTCGACTCCGGCGGACGAAGTCGAGCGCAGGGTAAAAAAGCTTCTGGCGGAGGGAGTCCCCGTCATGGCGTTTCCGGAGGGCACGCGTTCGGGCGGACGCTTCATGAATCAGTTTCACGGGCTGGTGTTCCGCATTGCAAAGGAGACGGGCGCCCCGCTGATCCCGGTCGCCGTCGCGGGAAACGAGGAAATTCCGGACCGGAAGTTCCGGATGAAGTGCGGAACAATTCTGATCCGGCGTCTGCCGCAGATTCCGCCGGAGACGGTCCGCAAAATGTCCCCGTTCCTTCTGAAGAACCATGTGCGGGAACTCCTGCTTGCCGAGACGTCGAAGATGGATTCCGAGCTCGATGCGGAACGGGAGGGACATTGAAATGAGACGGCTGATTTTTCCCGCAGTCTTTTTTGCTCTGATGCTCTGCGGATGCCGCTGGCAGCCGTTCCCGGAGACGGAGTCCATGCACATGCCGCGCTCTGCCTCGGAACGCTGTTCTTTTCAGGGGACTCTGATCCTGAACTGGATTTCCGGGCGCATGACGTTCCTTGTGGTTGGACGGTACGATCCCGCCGGAGTTTCCGAGCTGCGGGGATTCGTTCCCGCGGGCGGCGCCGCGTTCACCGTGAAATTCCGCGGGGACAGGGTCGAATATGAATGGCCGAAGGATACGGTTCCGCCGGAGCGGCAGAAGGTGCTTTCCGAATTCATCGCGCGCGGATTCCGGGAGTATTTCACCGGGTCGGACGCGGTCGAGGATTTCAGCGGGAAGGACGAATCCCGTTTCGTGTTCCGCTCCAGCTGGATCGACATGGCGGCGCGCTTCCGGAAAAATCAGGAAAAGGAGAACGACAGTGAACGGCATTGACGAATGGATTCGCGGACTCCTGCAGACGGAGCGCGTCTCCGCGGAGGAGTTTGAGGGAACGGTCTGCTTTCCGCCGGAGTTTCCGGGATTTCAGGGGCATTTTCCGGGGAATCCGATGCTTCCGGGAGTCTGCCACATTGTGCTTGCGCAGGCCGCGGCGGAACGGGCGGCGGGGCGTCCGCTGGAACTTGTTTCGCTCCGCAGAACCAAATTCGTCGCGCCCGCGGTTCCGGGAAAGACTTTGAAAATTCATGCGCGTTTCACCCGAGGCGACGGCGGCCTGACGGCCGTCGAGGCGGAAGTGACCGGACCAGAGGGAGAACGCATTTCCAAGATCGGAATGACCCTGAAGGAGACTGAATCATGAGCCGGGAAAAAAATCGGATTCGGGAACGTCCGGGCGATCCGCGTCCGCTGGCGGCAAGCGTGAAATTCCGCGTGTGCTTCAGCGAGGTCGACGCGCTCGGGATCGTTTGGCACGGAAACTATCCGAAATATTTCGAGCGTGCCGTGACGGAACTCCGCTGCCGCTGCGGACTGAGTCCGCTCCAGCTCCTGGATGCGAACACGGCCACGCCCGTCGTGCGGCTCGCAATCGACTATTTCAAGTCCGTGAAGCTCGGCGAAACCGTCACGGTTGAGGCAAAACTTTTCTGGAACGACGGCGCCCGGCTCGACTTCGGATGCACCGTCTTCAGCGAGGCAGGCGAGACCGCGTGCACCGGAACGATCACGGAACTCTTCGTGGACCTGAAAACCCGCGAGCCGATCTGGTGCGATCCCGAAATCTGGGCCGAATGCAAGCGGCGCTGGAAAAACGGCGAGTTTTACGGAAAGGATTCCGAGTCCCGATGAAATTCCCCGCGGTCCGGACCCTTGTCACTCTTGACGGGACTCTCGAGCTGAAGGTTCAGCCCGGGAGCGCTCCGGCGCGCCGGTTTGAGTCCATGGAACGGCTTCTTGCGGAAATTTCCCCGCTGATCCCGAATGCGGAAAAAGTTCTGGACCGTCCGGGGCGCATGGGGCTCCGGACGAAGCTTGTGCTGGCGGCCGCCGCGTTTGCCGTCCGGGAATGCGGATTCGCGCTCCCGGACTCCTGCGCCGTGCTCGGATTCGGGGTCCAGGGCTCCCGCGAGGAAGACCGGATCTACTGGAACGACTACTGCGTGAACGGGCGCGTTTCCGGACGCGGCCACCTGTTCGTGGGAACTCTCGCCACCACGCCGCTCTGCCAGGTTTCGATGGCGTTCGGGCTCCACGGCGAAGTCTGCTATCAGGAGGCCTCCGCGGCGGAACTCGCGGAGGAGTGCGGCGTGATCCTTTCCTCCGGACGCACGGAAACTCTTCTGCTTCTGGGAACGGACTTTCCGCGCGTGTGCGCCGCCGTGGTCCGGAATGCGGAGTCCGGCACGCCGGACCCCATGCTGAAAACCGTCTTCGGAGGAATGCCCTGACCATGGCCGGAATCCTTGAAAAAACGGTGATCGCGATCCCCGTCTGGAACAATGCGGAGACGCTCCGCGATATTGCGGAACGGTCCCTTGCGCAGGGCGCGCGCCGCGTGATCGTGGTCGACGACGGCAGCACGGACTGCAGGGTTCCGGAGCTTCTTGCCGGACTCGATCTCACGCTGCTTTCCCACGAACGGAATCTTGGAAAGGGCGCCGCGCTCCGGACGGCCCTTGCCGAGGCCGCGAAGGATCCCGAAATCCTTTACATGATTTCCATCGACGCTGACGGACAGCACTTTCCGGAGGACGTTCCGGCGCTTCTTCCCGCCATGGAAGTGAACGACCATACGCTGGTTGTGGGCGTGCGGAAATTCGCGGAAAACGCACCGCTCAAATCCATCCGGGGCCGTTCGTTCGCCAATTTCTGGATGAAGGTGGAAACAGGCGTTTCCGTTGCCGACTGCCAGAGCGGATTCCGCGCGTATCCGGTGCGGTATATCCCGAAGATCCGCTGCTGTTCGAACCGCTACGACTGGGAAACGGAAATCCTCACGCGCGCCGCCTGGGCCGGACTGGACATCGCATGCGCCGGAATCCGGGTGTACTACCCGGAGCCGGGAAAACGCGTCTCGCACTTCCGGCCGTTCCTGGACAATCTCCGCATCAGCCTGATCCATACCCGTCTGATCGGCGAACGGCTGATTCCGTTCCCGAAACGGAAGCTCGTCCGTCCGCGTGCACCGGGATACTCCCTGCGGCATCCGAAAAGGCTGCTCGTGATGCTTCTTGCCGAGAATTCGACTCCGCTGGGGCTTGCCGCGTCGGCCGCGCTGGGAACGTTCCTCGGGGTCCTGCCGCTGATCGGATTTCATATCGCCGCGATCATTTATTTCGTCCAGCGGCTTCATCTGAACCAGGTGATGGCGCTGGCGATTCAGAATCTTTTCATGCCGCCGCTTTCGCCGCTGCTCTGCATCGAGCTGGGATACTGGCTGAGACACGGCGAATTCCTCACCGAAGTTTCCATGAAGACCGTTGGTGCGGAACTCCACTGCCGCATCTGGGAATGGTTTCTCGGCAGTCTGATCCTGGCGCCGTTCTGGGCGGTGGTGACGGGGCTTATCACGTATGCCGCGGCGCTCATGCTTTCCAACCGCAGAAAACAGAAGCCTGCCGCCGGACTGAGTTCCGTGCGCGGAACCGGGCCGGGCGCGGCGTTCTTCCGATGCTTCATGAAGGTCTTCGGACTGCGCCACGCGTGCAATTTCGTGTGGATCGTTGCGTTCTTCTATGCCCTCTTCGATGCGCAGGCCCGTGCGAAGATCATGCCGTATGTGCGGCACCGTTTCCCTCACGCCGGAGCGTTCGCGCGGTTCCGTCATGTCCTTGCGATCTTTGCGCATCAGGGAGAATCCCTGCTGATTCTCCGGGCCGCTGCGGAGGGCAGCCCCGCCTGCCGCCTTGATTCCGGCGACGATTCCATGGTCGAACCCGGAAAGCCCGCTGTGCTGATCTGTTCGCATTTCGGGCCGTGGCAGACCCTGATCGGGCTCGCCGGAACGTCAGGCCGGACCCTCAGCGTGCTGATGCAGCCGGATTCCAATGCGAACGTCGACAAGCTGCATTCCGCCGCTGGAGCCGTGGCAGACGGAAAGATTCATCCCGTTTCCACGGGTTCCGTGCTCGGCGGACTCATGGAGTGCGATGCCGCGCTCGACCGCGGCGAACTCGTCGCCGTGATGGGTGACCGTTCGTTCGAAACACGGCCGGTTCAGGTTGATTTTCTCGGGGAATCCGCCCGCTTTCCGGTGGCCGGATTCTATCTTGCCGCGCGTCACGGGTGCGCCATCCACTGCATCTTTACGGAACCCGGAAAGCATTTCGGCGAGTTCACAACCGTGTTCCGCAGAACCTTCCGTCCCGTTCTTTCCGGACGCGACCGTTCCGCGCTTGCGGAATGTGTGAAAGGCTATGTTTCCGAGCTCGAAGCCCTCTGCATGAAGTTCCCCGACTGGTGCTTCCTGTTCGAAGACGTCTGGAGCGGTGAAAAATGAAATATTATATTCCGGACAATGAGTCCTTTCCCCGGGGATTTGGGGGTCCAGGGGGAAAACCGGCGGTTTGCCCCCTGGTC
>CAZHPP010000198.1:0-7119 GCA_964534535.1 uncultured Victivallales bacterium
ACCGCCGAACTTTTCGACGCCGAAGGCCTTCCCGCCGGCGGCCCCGCGGGCGAAATTTTCGAGGACAAGGCGGCGCGTCCGTTCACGGGCAACGTCCCGGCCATCCCCGCCGAGGGGATCCGCTCCGTCACCCTCTCCGCCTCGGTTCCGGACGTTCATCCCTGGACGGCCGAAACACCTTATCTTTACACCCTTCTTCTCACGCTTTCGGACATCAGGAACAAGACCGTCGAGGTCCTTTCTCTGAAGATCGGCTTCAAGACCGTCGAAATCAAGCGCGGAAACCTTCTGGTCAACGGAGTGCCGGTTCTGTTCCGCGGCGTCAACCGCCACGAATTCCACACCGACCTCGGCCGCGCGGTCTCCTTCGACGCCATGATGGAAGACATCCTCCAGATGAAGCGCCACAACATCAACGCGGTCCGCACCTCGCATTACACCAACGATCCGCGCTTCTACGATCTCTGCGACCGCTACGGGCTCTACGTCATGGCGGAAGCCGATTTCGAATCGCACGGGTTCGGCTACGACGAAGGCTGCAATCCCAGCATGTGGAAGGAATGGGAAAAACCGATCGTCGAACGCGGAACCCGCATGGTCCGCTCCGTCCGCAACCACGCGTGCATCTTCGCCTGGTCCATGGGCAACGAGTCCGGCTGGGGCGTCAACGTGGCAAAAATGATGTCCGAAATCCGCAAGATCGACTCCACCCGCCCGATCCACTACGAACGCGACCAGGAGATGAAGGGCGCCGACATCTTCAGCCAGATGTATCCGACTCCTTCCGCCTGGGTCGACCATGCGAAGAAATTCGCCGGAAAATATCCCGCCATTCTCTGTGAATACGGCCACGCCATGGGCAACGGCCCCGGCGGGCTCGAAGACTACATGCAGACTTTCTTCGCCAACAAGAACATGCAGGGCGGCTTCATCTGGGAATGGTGCGACCACGGAATCCGCACGACTGACGAACAGGGCCACCATTATTTCGCCTACGGCGGAGACTTCGGCGACGTCCCGAACGACGGTAATTTCGTCGCCGACGGTCTCACCTTCCCGGACAAGACTGCCACACCGGGCCTTCTCGAATACAAGAAAGTCATCGAGCCCGTGCGCGTTTCCGCAGGCGACCTTTCCAAGGGCGAACTCGTCGTCGAGAACCATTACGACTTTCTTTCGCTCGAACACCTGCTGTGTGTGTGGAGTGTTTCCGAAAACGGACTGCCCGTCCAGACCGGAACCGTTCCCGCGCCGAAGGTCAAAGCCCGTTCCAAAGGGAAACTCGTCCTGCCCTTCAGGATGCCCGCGAATCCGAAACCCGGCGCGGAATATTTTCTGAACATCACGTTCCTGCTCGGGACCGATACGATCTGGGCCCGCTGCGGCCACGAAGTTGCCTGGAGCCAGATTCCGCTCCCCGTCAAGGTTCCAGCCGTGACGCCCGTCTTCCCCGACACCCAGTTCGAAACGGAAGAAACCGAAGACCGCATCAGCATCCGGGTCGGCGACTCCCTGTTCGAATTCGACAAGACGACCGGAAGGCTCGCCATCTGGGAGCGTTCCGGCGTCCCCATGCTCGTCGAGGACCAGGGCCCGAAGCTCAATCTCTGGCGCGCTCCCACGGACAACGACAAGAACATCAAGGCCGACTGGAAAAAGTTCGCTTATGACCGCATGGTCTTCCGCTGCGATTCGGTCAAGCTTTCCGAAAACGGCGACGTCAAAGTCCGCACCGCAGGCCGGCTCGGCCCGCTCGGCGCATCTTCCTATGACACGCTGAACATGTTCTTCGGCTTCCATACGGAATTTCTCTACACGTTCCGCCATGACGGTTCGTTCATTCTGGAAGTTTCCATGAAGCTGGAAAAGAGTCAGCCGAAACTTCAGCTGCCGTATCTGCCGCGGGTGGGAATCGAATTCCAGATTCCCGGCGAATTCGGAAACGCCGCATGGTTCGGCCCCGGCCCCGGCGAAGCCTATTCCGATTCGAAGCAGGCCCAGAGAGTCGGCTATTACAAGATGCCAGTCGACCAGCTCTTCACCAACTACACGCGTCCCCAGGAAAACGGGAACCGCCACCAAGTCCGCCGGATGGCCCTCTACGACGTCAAGATGTGCGGAATCGCCGCAGCCGGAATGCCTCTCTTCGATTTCGGCGCCCACCGGTACACCCTCGCGGCTCTCGAAAAGGCCGCCCATCCCTTCCAGATCGAAGAGGATGAGAATATCACCGTCCACATGGATTTTGCCCAGAGCGGACTCGGTTCCAATTCCTGCGGCCCGCTTCCGCTCGAACAATACCGGATTGAGCCGGGAGACTTCAAATTTTCCTTCGCCTTCACCGGATTTATCCCGGGCGAATTCTCGGACTCCTCGTTCTTCACCATGGTCTAACCAAGCACGGAGCATTCGGAAACAATGTCAGAAAAGATCAAACTCTGGAGCACAGATAGAATTCCCGCTCCTGGAACGGAACTCAACCGTGAAGTCAATTTCCAGCCGCGCATGGAAACCTTCCTTCTGGAAGACGGTCTGGAACACCCGATGATCCTGATTTTCCCCGGAGGCGGCTACAACCATTTCGGACTCTACGAGGGAACGCCCGTGGCCGAACGCTTCAACAGGCTCGGCTTCCATGCGTGCGTCTGCTATTACAGACTCGCCCCCGCCTACCATTATCCCGCTCAGGCCGAAGACGCACTCCGCGCGATCCGGATCGTCAAATCCAAGGCCGCCGAGTGGAAAATCAAGAAGGACGCCCTGATCGTTCTCGGCTTCTCCGCCGGCGGACACCTTGCCTGCTCCACCGGAATCATCTGGGACGAAGTCGAATGCGGCAACGGCGATGAAACCGACAGAATTTCCGCCCGCCCCGACGGCATGATCCTCGGATATCCCGTCATCACGGCCCTGCCCCGGAAGGAAGCCAATCTCGGTTCCTTCCAAAACCTGCTCGGCTCCGACGATTTCACCGACGACGAACTCCGCACCTATTCCTGGGATTTCTGCGTGCGCAAGGACACTCCGCCCGCGTTCCTCTGGCATACTGCCGAAGATTCCTGCGTGCCCGTCCACAGTTCCCTTTCCATGGCGGAAGCACTCCGGAAATTCAGGATCCCCTTCGAACTTCATGTGTTCCCGCATGGAGACCATGGTCTTGGACTCGCCGACGGTTCCGCAGGAGGTCCCGTCGGCCCGGAAGAGATCCGCATCTGGCCCGAACTCGCCGCGGCATGGATCAGAAAAAATTTCTGACCCGGCCTTTCATTCGTTTCATACGTTTCATATCATCCAACACAAACGGAGTTTTTTTGAACATGTCCGAAAAAATCAATCTCTGGAGCACGGCCAAAGTCCCGGCTCCCGGCACCGAATCCAACTCGCAGGTCAACTTCCAGCCCTGGCTGGAACCGCACCTTCTCGACGACGGCGAGGAGCACCCCATGGTCATCGTCCTTCCCGGCGGCGCGTATACCCACCTCGCGCCCCACGAAGGCACGCCTGTGGCAGAACGCTTCAACAAGCTCGGATTCCACGCATGCGTCTGCTATTACAGACTCTCGCCCGCCTACCATTATCCCGCTCCGGCCGAAGACGCACTCCGCGCAATCCGGATCGTCAAGTCCAAAGCCGCCGAATGGAAGATCAAGAAGGACGCCGTGATCGTCCTCGGCTTCTCCGCCGGCGGACACCTTGCCTGCTCCACCGGAATCGTCTGGGATGAAGTCGAATGCGACAACGGCGACGAAATCGACAGGATTTCCGCCCGCCCCGACGGCGTGATCCTCTGCTATTCCGTCATCACCGCGCTCCCCAGAAGCGAGGCCAACATGTACTCCTTCGAACAGCTGCTCGGAGACAAGGACCTTGCCGACGACGAGCTCCGCACCTATTCCTGGGATTTCTGCGTGCGCAAGGATACTCCGCCCGCCTTCCTCTGGAACACCGCCGAAGACGATGCCGTCCCCGTCCACAATGCCCTTTCCTACACTGCGGCTCTTCACAGGTTCAACATTCCGTTCGAACTCCATGTGTTCCCGCACGGACACCACGGGCTCGGACTTGCCGAAGGCGAGGATGCTCCCGCAGAAATCAGAATCTGGCCCGAACTCGCCGCCACCTGGATCAGGAAGAATTTCTGCTGATGCCTCCCGCCGCCGGCACGCTCGTCCGGACTCTTCCCTCCGAATTCTTTGAAAAGCTCAGAACCGTTCTCGAAGAATCCGGGTGGGAGTTTTCGGACCTGCCCTACGCCCGCTTCAAGGCCGTGCACGAAAAAACGAACGTCGTGCTCTACGACAGCGGAAAGCTCGTGGCGCAGGGCGCCGGCGCAAATGATTTCATCGAATTCGTCCTCGAGCCGATCGTGCTCGGGAACGCCGCTTTCCAAAACGCGAATCCCCTTCAGGCTCCGCATGAAATGCGCCCCCACGCAGGCATGGACGAAAGCGGAAAAGGCGATTTCTTCGGTCCCCTTGCCGCATGCGCCGCCTTCACAGACCCCGAAACGGAGCCGAAGCTCATCAGCGCCGGCGTCCGCGACTGCAAACTCATCAAGAACGATTCCCAGCTGCTGAAGATCGCCGACGACGCCCTGCGGATCATGCGCGGGCGCGCCGCCGTCGTGGCGATCGGCCCCGAAGCCTACAACCGCATGTATTCGAGCTTCGGTTCGCTGAACCGGCTGCTTGCCTGGGCTCACGCGAAGGCGCTTGAAAATCTTCTGGAACGCGTTCCCGAATGCACGGCCGCCCTTGCCGACAAGTTCGGTGATGATTCGCTCATCCGGAATGCGCTCGGCCCGAAAGGCCGCGCGATCGAACTGGTTCAGCACACCAAGGCGGAAAGCGACATTGCGGTCGCGGCGGCGTCGGTGCTGGCGCGCGCGGCGTTTCTCCGCAAACTCGCAGTGCTTTCCAAGGAGGCCGGGATCACGCTTCCGAAGGGTGCCGGACCGGGAGTCGACGAGGCAGCATCGCGTCTGGCCGTTTCCGGCGGTGCGGAACTGCTGGGAAAGTTTGCGAAGATGCACTTCCGCAATGCCTATAAGGCGCTGGGGCTCCCGCCTCCGCCGAAGACCGAATGGCATCATCCCGGCGCTTGAGGCCCGGGCTCCGTTCAGACACTCGTCCTGTTCTGGATTTCCCGACTTGGGTCGGAATGGAAACCGCGGATCAGTTCCGCGCGTTTTTCCGGAGTCATGCTGAAAATTTTCGTCTTGTACACGACGGGCGGGAAGTCGAAATAGTGCTTGAAACTTTTGGAAAAATGATAGCGGTCGGCAAAACCGGAAAGCACAGCGATCTCGTCAACGGACTTTTCCGTGAACACCAGCAGATCGCGTGCGAACAGCAGCCGCTTCGTCAGGAGATACTGCTTCGGTGTGGAATCTGTCCCTGCAAGGAACTGCCGATGGAAGTTGTTCACGGACATTCCGGCCGAGGCGGCGAGGCCATGCACGGACCACGGCTTTCCCGGCGCGGAATCGATTTCGCGGATCACCTGTTCGATGCGGGAATCGAGTTTCGTCTTTTCCGGCGGCAGGAAACATCTCTGCGGAATGCGCATCAGCGAATCGGTCACGATCTTCCGGAGCAGCAGGGAAAGCCCGGTTCCTGTCCCGAACTGTTCAAGTTCCAGAACGTTTTCCGCAAGGTGTTCCGACGGGATCCGGATTAATTCGTTCCTGACGCGGTCGAACGGCGGCCCCGCCGTAAAATGGATAAAGAACTGGATGAAATTCTTTTCAAGACACCCGGAAAAGCGGGTGAACGGCGGGAAGAGCAGGATCTTTTCCGGTCCGGGACGCAGGACGCGTCCGCCCGTTTCAATGCGGATTCCGTGCGTGAGATTCCAGTGGAGCACCCAGCACGGAAGATTCACGTGCGGATAATTCCAGTCGTCAACGGGATAGAACCCCCAGTTGCTGACCTTGAGCTCAATGTCTCTGACATTTTCGCTGGAATTGAACCGGGCGAGCCCGGCCAGTTTTTCCGTGTCGATGGTGTATTTTGACATTTTATTTTAAGTTCCAGACATTTTCATTCTGTATGTTTTGTACTATAATATAGCGGAAGAGGAAATGCAAACGGATGTTTCTGGAAACAGCAACTTTTGACATGAAAGGGATGAAAAAGATGAAGAAATTCGGGAGGAATTTTTTTACATTAATCGAGCTTCTGGTCGTGATTGCGATCATTGCGATTCTCGCCGGCATGCTGCTGCCTGCCTTGAATCAGACACGGGAAAAGGCGCGCGCGATCACCTGCAGCAACCGGCTGAAACAGGTGGGAACTTTTGTGACCATTTATGAAACCGATTTTGACGACATACTGATTCCGTGCGACGCTGGCGGCGCCTACTGGGGCAGGCTGCTGATGAATCACAATGCGCTGCCGAATACCAACAAAAACCGGGTGGAACTGCTCACCTGCCCCTCGGAACGGCGTGCGCGCACCTCCTGGGATTCTCCGACCGGAAAATATAAATCGTTCGTTTATGTTTCCGACGGCACCACCTACGACCACGCCATGAATGTGCATTTGAACGTGTCCATTGCCGCCGCCATGCTGATCAAGAAAAAAACAAAACTCAAAAATCCGAGCTGCGCAGCCCGTACCGTCGAGACGAACAGCAAAACAGGCGCCGATTTGGCAAGCATCAACACCACCTCAACAAGCAAAGCCGGCTACCGCCACACACAAGCCGCCAATATCTCCTATCAGGACAATCACGTCGAACCCACTAGAAGAATTCCCTTCAACGAATCCCCGAACGCTTTCTGGGACGCCAGATAATCCCATTGTTGATTCTGGAGAGGTAATTCCAAACGTTTTTAATTGGGAAGGGGAAAAAGAGAGGCGGAACGCATATCATATCTCCGGAGTATCAATCAGCATGCTTGAATAGAAACAGTTTCGGCCTTGAAACATGACGTTTATTTAAAACTCCTGCAACAGCGGGAAAGGAGTCTGATGCACAATTTTTGGATTTTCACGGCTTTCCAATGGAAAAAAAGCCGCACGGAATGTATCAAAACGGTTTTGATACATGGGAAAAAATAATCAACACGAAAAAGCCAATGCTTTTGGAATTGGCTCCAGAATATTATTTTCAGGT
>CAZHPP010000199.1:0-7105 GCA_964534535.1 uncultured Victivallales bacterium
TGGAGAATCTACGGCGGACACCGCATCTGGCATTCTCCCGAAGCCAAGCCCAGAACCTATTCCATCGACAATTTCCCCGTCGCAGTCAATGAGACGAAAAACAGCGTGATCTTCGCCCAGAAGTCCCCCGATCTCGCCGGGATCCTCAAGTCCATTGAAATCGTTCCGCTGAAGAACAACTCCTTCCGGATCGTCCACAGACTCGTCAACAGGAATCTCTGGGACGTTGAGCTTGCCGCGTGGGCCCTTTCCGTGATGGCTCCCGGCGGAACCGGAATCCTCCCGATGCCGCAGGGCGACAAAAAATCGCTCCTCCCCAACACCTATCTCACGCTATGGCCCTACAACACCATGGACGACGGCCGCGTCACGGTCGGCTCGAAATATACGATTGTCAAACAGAATTCCGCCCTGAAGACGGCCAACAAGATCGGCTACAACTGCGAGCCCGGCTGGATCGCCTACCAGAACAACGGCATCACCTTCACCAAGCGGTTCGAGCACATGGTCGACGGCGACTATCCGGACAACGGCTGCAGCATCGAATGCTACACCTGCAGCTGGATGCAGGAAATGGAGACTCTTTCTCCTCTCTGCGAACTGCCTCCGGACGGCGAACTCGTCTACACGGAAACCTGGAGCGCCGCCCCCGTCAAGGGCAGGCCGGTCGCCAGCGAGAAGGATGCCGTAAGGATTTTCGGTTGAAATCTGCGCACACAGAGTGTATATTATCAGATTTCCAAACCAAACAGCAAGGAGAGATATCAGATGAAACGCATGATGACAATGGCTGCGGCAGTCCTGCTCGCGGCCGGATTCCTCGCCGGATGCGGCGAGAGCGTCGATGAGAACCGTCCTGTGTCCCAGATCAAGGAAGAGGCCGCGCGTCTCGACCGCGGACAGCTCGAAGCGAAGGTCAATGCCTGCAAGAAGGCGATCGAGTCCCGCAAGGGTGAAGTCGAAAAGCTTCTCGCCCAGGTCAAGGCGACTCCGCTCAACGAACTGCTTTCCGACAAGAGCAAAGCCCTCAAGGCCGAACTTGCCAAGGCGGAAAAGGCTGTTTCCAACCTGACCGCTCAGCTCCAGGCCTATCAGGACGAACTGTCCAAGAAGGCCGGCAAGTAAAACCGGTCTGTTCCGGTTTCTGACTTCTGCTCCGGAAAGGATTCCTTCACGGGAATCGTTTCCGGAGCATTCGTAAAGAGACAATTTTCCCGACGCATACCCCCACACTCAACATGAATCAGCATTCCGGCTTTCGCTCCATGGCTGTTCTTTCGGCGCTTCTGCTGCTGGCGCTGCTGGCGGTGTACGCCGGGCTTTCCCTCGGCGCGGTCAACCTTTCGCCTGCCGAACTCGTGTCCGCCCTGATTTCCGAGCCGGAAGGCACGGCGGGAAATCTGCTGTGGAAGCTCCGCCTGCCGCGCGTGCTTGCGGGCGTGCTCGCCGGAGCCGGACTCGCCGTTTCCGGAGCCGTGCTTCAGGGCGTCATGCGGAATCCGCTCGCCTCGCCCGGAATCATCGGCGTTTCCGCGGGCGGCGGTCTGGCCGCGATCCTGATCCTGCTGGTCGTTCCGGAGTATTCCCTCTGGCTTACGCCAGCCGCATTTCTGGGCGCGCTCGGCACCGCGCTGCTTGTCTATTTCACCGCCTGGAAGGGCGGAATTCAGCCGATCCGCCTGATCCTTTCCGGCGTGGCCGTCTCCAGCATGTTTTCCGCCGCGATCGCCATGATCCTGCTGCTCAACGCGCAGCATATCGCGGGCGTCCTTGACTTCACGGTCGGAACGCTTGCTTCCCGGAACTGGGACCAGCTGGCCATGACGGCGCCGTACATCGTCCTGGGGCTGGCCGCCGCACAGTGTCTGGCGCGCCGCCTGAACATCCTCGGACTCGGCGACGAAACCGCGGAATCGCTCGGGCTGAACGTGGAGCTTTCGCGCTTCCTCATGCTGGCGGCCGCCGCACTGCTGGCCGCGGCCTCCGTGAGCCTTGCCGGGCTGCTCGGGTTCGTCGGCCTGATCGCGCCCCACATGACGCGTCTGCTGACAGGTTCGGACTGCCGTTCGCTGATTCCGGGGAGCGCTCTCCTCGGTGCGGCGCTCGTGGTCGCGTGCGACACGGCGGGGCGTCTCGTCATGGAGCCGCTCGAACTGCCCTGCGGCGCCGTGATGGCGCTTCTGGGGCCGCCGTTCTTCCTGTACCTTCTGCGGAGTTCGGGGAGGATTTCCGATGAAGCTTGAACTGGAAAATCTCTGTGCCGGCTATGGCCCGGTTCCCGTGCTCCGGAACGTGTCCTGTCCGTTCGAGCCGGGGAAGATCACTTCCGTGGTCGGCCCCAACGGCAGCGGAAAGTCGACCCTCCTCAAAACCGCAGCCGGAATCCTGAAGCCTTCCTCCGGAACGGTCCGGATCGACGGGCGAAGTCTGAATTCCTTCCCGCGCCGCGAACTCGCAAAGGTGCTCGCGTTCCTTCCGCAGAACCATTCCGCGCCGGAGGATTTCAGCGTGGAGCGGCTGGTCGGATGCGGACGCTTTCCGCATGACACTCTCTTTTCCTGCGGACTTTCCGCCGCCGACCGCGCGGTCGTGGAAAAAATGCTGGAAATGACGCATCTCGGGGAACTGCGGACGCGCCGTCTTGCCTCGCTTTCCGGAGGCGAACGCCAGCGCGCCTGGATCGCCATGGCCCTGGCTCAGGAGCCGCAGATTCTGCTTCTCGACGAACCCACGACCTTTCTGGACATCCGGTTCCGTCTGGAGATTCTTTCCCTGATCCGTTCGCTGAACCGCACGCTGGGAATCACGATCGTGATGGTGATCCACGACCTCAATCTGGCAATCCGCTGTTCGGATTCGATCCTCGCCCTGAAGGACGGCGCGGCCGCGGCCTCCGGCACGCCGGAAGCAGTCTTTACGCCGGATTTTCTCCGCAGAGTCTTTTCCGTGGAGGCGGAAGTTTCCACCGCGCGCGACGGCCTGCCGCTGATTGTCCCGTCGTTCCCGGGACTCCGCTAGCGCGGTCAGCGGGCGCCCACGCCGGATCCGTCGAAGGACGGAATGAATTCCTTGCTCGCCGAACCCTTTTCCTGGAAGAAGCCGTTCTCGATGGAAGAACGGAACAGATAGTCGCTGACCCGCCTGTATTCGAGCGCGGAAACGCGCCGGTTGAGTTCGGGGAATTCGGAATCGGAGACTCTTCCGCACGGCAGGTACTGCCGCATCAGGCTGAAGAGCACGTCGCCGGGCTTGAAATTCTTTGCGACCCAGTCGATCACGGCCATGGAGTTCCGCACGCATCCCGGCAGAAGCAGATGGCGGATCACCACGCCGCTCTGCAGAATGCCGTCTTCGCCGATCCGGAACGGTCCGGTCTGGCGAAACATCTCCAGAATCGCTTTTGAGGCGAATTCAAAATAATCCTTCGCACCGCTGTATCTGAGCGCCAGGCTGTCTTCCGCGTATTTGAGGTCGGGCAGATAAATCTGGACTTTTCCCTCCAGACGCCGGAGCGTTTCCACGGATTCGTAGCCGTTGGTGTTCCAGACGACGGGGACGGGCAGCGGTTCCTCGAGACTTTTCAGGATCGCTTCCGTGAAATGCTGGGGCGTCACGAGGTTGATGTTGTGGGCGCCCTTCGCGATCAGCTCGGAATAGATTTCGCGCAGACGCTTCACGCTGATTTCGGCGCCTTCGTTCTTCGTGCTGATTCCGTAGTTCTGGCAGAACACGCAGTGGAGATTGCATCCGGTGAAGAACACGGTTCCGGAGCCTTTCGTGCCGCTGATGCACGGCTCTTCCCAGAAATGGAGGCCGGCGCGCGCCACGACGGGGTTCATGGGGCTTTTGCAGACTCCGGGGAGCGTTCCGGCCCCGGCGGCCGATTCCGGCCTCGGTGCGCGGCAGTTCCGCGGACATGCGGAGCAGAGATATGACATGATGGGCTGTAATCCTCCGTTGAATTTTTTCGGCTGAACCGGAACTATACATGGAACTGTGCGATTTTTCAAGCGCCGTGCGTTTTTCAGATGGACATGATGGACGCCATGGACGGTTCTGCTGATGCCGGAACCGCAGGATCTTTCATCCCTTTTCCCCGGTGAAAAAATCTTGCGGAACCATTTGTTTTTTCGGTAAAAACGGGTATATTAATTCTTTCATGCATAAAGAAAACATCCAAAAATCAGTTGAAAGGACCATGCAGCAATGAAAGTGCTCGTTCTGAACGCAGGCAGTTCGTCACTCAAGTTCACCCTCTTTTCCATGACCTCCGGAGAAAACAAAGTTCTCGCCAGCGGTCAGGTCGAGCGTCTCGGGCTCGATACACAGAACCTCATCTACAAGCGCCCCGACGGCTACAAGACGCAGGAATCTCCAAAGATCGCCAACCACGCCGAAGCCCTGAAGTTCATCTGCCGGAAACTGGTCTGCCCGGAATGCGGTGTCCTCAAGAGCCTGAAGGAAGTTTCCGCCATCGGCCACCGCGTGCTCCACGGCGGTGAAAAGATCACCAAGCCCGTGCTGGTCGATCAGCATGTGAAAGACATCATCCGCGAGTGCTTCCCGCTCGGACCCCTCCACAATCCCGCCAACCTGACCGGAATCGAAGCCTGTGAAAAGGAATTCCCCGGCGTCCCCAACGTGGCCGTGTTCGACACCGAATTCCACATGACCATGCCTCCGGAAGCCTACCTTTACGCGATTCCGATGGATTTCTATAAGAAGTACGGCATCCGCAAGTACGGATTCCACGGCACCAGCCACAATTTTGTTTCCCACGCGGCCGCGAAATTCTTCGGAAAGAAGATCGAGGACATCAACATGATCACCTGCCACCTCGGCAACGGCTGCAGTCTGGCCGCGGTCGAAAAAGGCCGCGTGATCGATACTTCGATGGGACTCACCCCGCTCGAGGGCCTTGTGATGGGAACCCGTTCCGGCGACCTCGACCCCGCCGTCGTGATCCGCATGGCCCAGCTCGGCATGTCCGCAGATGAAATCGACAAGACCCTCAACAAGAAGTCCGGACTTTACGGCGTCGGCGGAATCAATTCCGGCGACATGCGCGACATCCTGACCGCGGCCGACGGCGGCAACGCCCAGGCCGAACTTGCGCTCAAGATGTTCGTCCGCCGCGTGGCCAAATACATCGGCGCCTACTACATTCTGCTCAAGCACACGGACCTGATCGTGTTCACGGGCGGAGTCGGCGAATATTCCGTGCCGGTCCGCCGCCGCATCATGGAAAGCATTTCCGCGATCGGCGTGAAGCTCGATCCCGAAAAGAACAAGACGTTCTGCGGAAAGCCCGGAATCATCTCCGCTTCCGACAGCGCGATCACTGCGCTCGTGATGCCCACGAACGAGGAACTCATGATCGCGCTCCAGACCGTCGCGATCACCTCGAAGAAGTAATTCTTCGGTGGCTTCCGGATGCCGCGCGTTCCGTACATCGTTCTGCGCACGGTGCCCCGCGGCGAAGCGTCGCTGATCGTTTCCGGCGTTTCGCCTTCGGGGCGGCTCGATTTCTCCGCGCGCGGAGCGAGGGCGTCCGGTCCGAAGAAATTTCCCTGCGTTTCTCTGTTCCGTCTGCTTGCCGTCGAATACGCCGAGCCGCTGCACGGAAAGCTCTGTTCCATGCGCGGCTGCGAGCTGCTGAAATCGTTCGATTCGCTGGCCTCGAAGACGGAAAATTATCTTGCCGCGTGCCGCTACGGCGAATTTTTGCTCTCCCGCTGCAAGCCCGGACTGGAATGTCCCCGGACGTTCGACTCGGCCGCGGTCTTCTTCGGACGTCTTGCGGAAGGCGCGCCCGCAGAGCCCGCCGGAACCGCCGCACGGCTCGTCCTGCTTCAGGAATGCGGCGTTGTGCCGGAACCGGAAACCCCGCGCGGAAAAGAAGTCCTGAAGGCTATTCTGGACTTTGCCGCGGGGCAGGGCGCATTTCCGCAGATTGAAGACGCCTATTTCGAAAGGATCCGGAAATGGCAGAAGCGCCTCGAAGCGTTTCTCGTCTGATTCCGCCTTGCAATCCCCGTCCCCGCATGATACATTACCGAATCAACGGAGCACACAATGACCGATGACCATTTTCCTCCGGAGGAACGGATCCGGCAGGCGTCGCGCGGAGAAATTTCCGCCGCCGCGGAACTTGATTCCGCGGGGTTCCTGATCAAGCCGGGCGAACGTTCCAGCGAATATGCCGACCGCATTTCCGCCATGCGCGCCAGGGCGCGTTCTCTGCTCCAGACGATTGAAAAGCGCGGCAGCTGCGAAATCTATCCCGGAATCCATGTGAGCCCCGGCCGCCGGATGCCCGATGAAATCATCGAGGAGGCCGCCCGGATCACTGAGCCGCGCTACGGTTATGCGATCCGCTGGGCCCCCGGATATTTTCCCGACCGCGAGCTCGGAATGCTGTGGGGCGGCTGCGCCGTGTGCGAGGATGCGCCAGACGCCGTGCCCGTCTTCATCATCCGGCGCAATTTTGAACATTCGGAGCGCTGGTTCGTCTATACGCGTTCGGAACTGCTTTCCCACGAGCTCTGCCACGCCGCGCGGATGCCTCTGCACGACCGTCCGCTTGAGGAACATTTCGCGTACGCGCTTTCCCGCAGCGTGTTCCGCCGGAGCGTCGGCAACTGCTTCCAGACGGAGCGCGATGCCATTTTCCTGCTGCTGCCGATTTTCCTTCTGCTGGGAGTTCAGATTGCGATCAACCTGTTCGGCGCGCCGCTCTCCGCCTGGCCGTTCTGGATTCTCGCGTTCCTGTGGCCGGCATATCTGCTGATCCGCAATGCGCGCCAGCGGGAAAGCTATTTCCGGGCGGAACGCGTGGTTTCCGCTGCCGGATTCACGAATGCGCCCGCCGTGCTTTACCGCTGCACGTCGCCGGAGATCGCTTCCTTCGCGGCCATGTCCCCGGAGAAGTTCCGGGCCATGGCGGAGCAGTCGCAGGAATTCCGCTGGAAGGTGATCCGTTTCCGGTTCGGTCCCGGATAAAAAGGCAGACCTTGTGTTTTGCGGAAGGACTGATTTTCACGCATCCGCAAGGGGCTGCTCGCCCATACGCGTTAAGCAAAGACGGCAACATACTTATTCCAAA
>CAZHPP010000200.1:0-7100 GCA_964534535.1 uncultured Victivallales bacterium
TCATTGAATCGGTAACTGCCCTCCTCGGCGCGGTTGAAGATTATTACATCATCGGAAAGACCGAAATACCTGTGATAAGTCATATCCTTCGGAGGATGGGGAATTTCGCCGGAATCTATAATCAGCAGATCCGCTTTGTTTTCCCTGCAGAATGTCTTGACCTGAGAGGCATAGCTCCCGGGAATGCCTTCCAGCTTCTTTTCTGCATAGGACATTCCCAGCTTATGGCATATATCCGGGAAGGAATCATTTAAGGTCGGCAGAGTCCATTCTTTACATTCGCAGAGACAAACTGCCCGTTTGCAATGTTCATGCTTAAAAATATGGATCATGGCTTTTCGTTTCATCTCCCGGATCGGGGTGATTTCCCGAATCCAGTTGGCAGTAATCTTTGCGCAGGAAAGATCATCCGGAAATTCATCGGTAATCAGTCCCACCCGAATTTTCCTGCTTAAAAACATCTCAAAGGCATTTTTATACCACAAGCTTGGGATGATTACCCGGGAATCCTGCTGAAGACATTCCAGACATTCATAATCGATATCCGCCGGATCATTGGTTCGGGAAAACGGGAGCGCCTGAATGCGCCATCCCTTCTGCGTCGCAGCCAATGCCGCACCGCCGAAAATGCGGAAAAAATAATAGTTGGAAGGATCTTCAAAAATATCCTTGGTAATAAAATCGGGAAAAGGAATCAGGATGGAAATGACCTTTTCTTCATTTTTCAACCTGGGTTGACAGACAAACGTTCCGTGAGCACGGATACGCTTGATGCGTCCTTCTTCTTCCAGGAGACTCAAGGTCGCTCTCAGGGTCTTGCGGGCAACCCCGAATTTCTGTGAAAGTGTATTTTCGTCAGGAAGTTTTGTACCAGGAGGAAGGATTCCCCTGATCATATCATCTCGAATAGAATGGTATATCGCTGTCGATTTCATAATGTTCCTTTGTTTCCGGCTTCCAAAAGTTCATTTCTGAACCCAGTTTTTCCATCCCTATTGTATCCTTATTGTATATTATAGCATATATTTTTTTAAAGTCAAGCTATATTTCATAAAATTCCATATTTCTTCAGATGTGCCATTAAAAAAACGAAACTTAAAGGCATGGAAAGCCTTCCGGGCATCTTGTCCTGCAGGCGAATGTTTGCAAATTTTCAAAAAGATGGTACTTTAATGAAAGCATGCGGAATCAAAAACAACGAATCGGGAAAAGCATCATAATGTTCCGGAAAATGGACTCAAAAGCATGGTTCGCCCGACTGGGCTCCATTGAAATTTTCTCTCTCCTGACGGTGCTGCTCCTCGGCGGCTGCGTCTCCGCGCCGCAGCCACCTGCCCCGGAATTCACGCTGGAAGCTCCGGCATTCCGGCTTGAGCATGTCATGAAGCTTCCGGTCGATGCGCGGAGATTCCTCGAACTGGAGGAAAAGCCGTGGCCTGAACTCAAGTTCGAATCGGCGCAGGCCGACCTCAACGGCGACGGAATCCCCGATCTCATTCTGAATTCCCTGCACGGGAAAAAAGAGGACGGAGTCTACATCATTCTTCTTTCCCGCGGAAAACATCTCCGGAAAGTCGCCGAAATTCCCTGGAAAATCCAACTTCTCCGCATGGGTGGCCGGACACTGATTTTCTCCAGCGGGAATATCAGCGAACACGGAGAGCCGGATCTTCCCGGATCCGCCGAAACGATTTGCCGGCTCTACGATTTTTCCAAAGGAATCCCGCCGAACTACCGGGAACTCATCCTGCCCCGATACGCCGCTGATCCGCAGGAAGCTGCCCGGATTCTTCTGAATTCACCCGGCCTTGAAGTCTTTCAGGGAGCGAAATATTTCAGCGATGGAAGCGTCTCCGGGCTCGGCATGGACCTGAACGGTGATGGAATCATGGAACGCTTCGAACTCTCGCCGGTCTATGACGACGACGGAGGAAAGGAAGATGAAGGATTCCGCATCTTGACCCGCCGGACAAAGGATTCTCCGGAGCAGGAAATCGGTCATTTCCAATTCAATTCCGTTGAATTTCTGCCTGCACGAAGGCGCGGAGACTGGGCCGTGATGCTGATCCGCTGCGCGGGCCTGAAACAGTCGCGTCTCGCCGAACTCTGCAGGTTCAGAGGGAAATCATATCAGGAAGACCGGATTTACATCACGCTGCCGGCACAGCCCCGAAACGGAAAGACTCCTGTCAGTCTGAAGGATTCCCGGTTCGAGGAACTGCTGGAATTCATCCGGGAAAAAGTCCGCAGCGAAGAGTCAGGAAAAGAATAAAAATTATGGCTGTGTACGAAACTGACTGTTTTTTCAGGGATTCGGGGATGGGGAAACGGAGGTTTGCCTCCTGATCGACAGGCGTCGGCAAAAAAACGAGCGCAAAATTGATTTTTTTTCGCAGGATGCAGGGCTCTTTGAGTCCTGCCGAGGGTTCAAGGGGCGAGCAGCCCATTGGGAATGCATGAAAATCAGCCATCACGCAGGACATAGCCAAATTATTTTCCGCGCCGCTCCAGCGCGAGCAGGCGCATCTTCATGGGGAGTCCCAGCCCGAATCCGCCGGGACCGCACGCAGCCACTACGCGGTGGCACGGCACAAACACCGGAATCGGATTCCGATGACACGCCCCTCCGACCGCACGGCAGGCCCGCGGATTCCCGATCCGCGCCGCAAGACCGCCGTAGGATTCCGTTCCGCCGTATGGAATCCGGCGCATGGCGCTCCAGACCTTCCGTTCGAATTCCGTTCCGCGGGGAGCAAGCGGAACCTCGAACTGCTTCCGCCTTCCCATGAAATATTCCCCAAGCTCGCGGAGCGCCTCCCGTTCCAACGGAGTTTCCGGGCCGGAAAGCGGACGCGAAGTCCCGAATTTCAGGGAAACGACAGCGCCGTCCTCCGCCGTGAGAACGGCGCGTCCGAACGGCGTTTCAAAGACACACACTGGAATCACCTCATCCGGTAAAGTGCGGAAAACCAGAGTCTCGCAGGGAACTTCCATTTCGGACACATGCGGATCAGCGGTCCGGCCAGGCGCTTCACTGCCGACGCTTCGGCCAGCATGGCTCCGGAACGGCGCAGGACTTCCGCTGGCCAGACCGCATCCCAGTCCACTTCCGAAAACCGGCCGCGGTACCGCGGATTGAAAAAATACCAGAACAGCGCGTTGAACGCATGATTGCTCCAGAAATGCTTCAGAAGCGGGGACATCTCACCTGCATGGACAGAATAGAATTCCGCCAGGCTGGAAAAGGAATCCGCCACGCTTTTCAGCGACGCCGCGGAAAGTTCCGTGGTGATCGAACCGGGATGCCGGATATAATGGTAAAACGGGTTGTCCAGCGCGGCGACAGTTGCCGCAGAGAAATACACGCGCGGAAGCCACTCGCTGTCTTCGTAGAGCGACAGGGTCTCGTCCTGAAACAGGGAATTCGTCCGGAGAAATTCGAGCCGGCAGACAACGGAATAGCTGTTGCAGACCAGAGTCCGATGCAGCGCATGCAGCCGTTCCATTGCCTGCTTTCCGGAAAGGATTCCGTCAGCCTCCGAAAGACTGCCCTGAAAGTCGGCAGTCCTGAAGTTTCCTTCGCGATCCAGCGTGCCGAAGGCGAAACGGCACGCGAGCAGATCGGGGCGTCCATATTTTTCGAGCGCTTCCGCAATGGATTCCATGGCGTCAGGCTCAAGCTCGTCGTCGGAATCAAGGAAAACGGCATAGTCTCCGGAAGCCCGCCGGATTCCTTCGTTCCGCGGCGCCGAGGCGGAACGAACATATGGGATTTCAAGGATGCGGAACCGCGGATCGCCGGAAATCTCCTTGCGGCAGGTTTCGACCGTGCCGTCGGTGGAACCGTCATCGACGAACAGAGCCTCGAAACGCGGCATGGTCTGGTCCTTCAGGGAACGGACCGCACGGCCGAGAAAAGCCCCGGAATTATACATCGGGACGATCACGCTCAAAAACGGTTCGGCCATAAAGTCAGATTCCTTTCTTCCGTGTTCCGGGCTCCGGATTGACGGAGTCCGATTCCGCATAATGTAATGCAAATCGGCCTTTTTGCAATCACGCGGAAGAAAAAAGTCAGTCCGTCCGTTTGACATTCCGCGAAATCGGTGCTATACTTATCACGGTTCTGCTTCAATGCACGGGCGGAACGGCTGACCTCCGTTCAAACAGGACGCCACTGCATCCCATCCGAGAAGGATTCAAAACTCTACAACAGGAAGGAAGGAAATATGCCGAAGCCGGTTTGTGCCGGCGGCATGTTTGCGCTCTCTTTGTCGAAAGCGGGCGCAATCGCCGCATTGTGTCTTTTCGCCGTTTTCGGGATTCTGGCCGGGGAGCCGTCCAAAAGCCCGGGCGAAGTCGTCTTCGATCAGATCATCGAGGACGCCTCCGCGCGTCACGGCGTGGATCCCCTGCTCGTCAAGGCGCTGATCTGGCGCGAGAGCCGCTTCAAGCCGCTGTGCACGGGCTCCTGCGGCGAAGTCGGACTCATGCAGATCCGCGCCTGCGTCGCCGAGGACTGGGCGCTGGAACACGGCAAAGAAATTCCCGCCCGCGAAGAACTTTTTTCCCCATCACTGAACATCGAAATCGGGACATGGCACCTCGCCCGTGCGCTCCAGCGCTGGAAAGGGTCTCTGCGCCTGGCGCTTTCCGAATACAACGCAGGACGCCGGACCCTCCTGAAGTGGCTCAGGAAGGCGGGTTACGATTCCTGCGCCGCAATCGAAGGGACCGGGGTCGACGGCTATGTCAACGCCGTCCGGGAAAAATACAGCGAATATTCCGCGATCGAAGCCGGCGAACAGATCCTGGCTTCCGCATTTCCCGTGCCCCAGCTCCTGATCGAATAGGCATTCCGGGAAAACAGTTTGCATCCGGCCGCTCCGGACGGTATATTATCTTCTTTTCCAACGGAAAGGAAGTGCATTCATGAAGCCGAAAATCGGAGTCAGCATGGGGTATCAGCCGCTCGGCGGCAGAAACTGCTATACCCTGATCGACCTTTATGCCGACCGCGTGCTTTCCGGCGGCGCGCTGCCCATCCTGATTCCGCCTTCCGACCCGCCCGCCTTCGACGATTATCTGCCCGGAGTCGACGCCATGGTGTTCATCGGCGGACGCGACTACCCTCCGTCGTTCTACGGACAGAAGCCCGTTTCCGCCACGGACATGACAAGGATGCGTTCCGAAAGCGACCTCATCCTTGCGCGGAAGGTCCTCTGGAACACCACTCTTCCCGCGCTCGGAATCTGCGCCGGATGCCAGCTGTTCGCAATCGTCGACGGCGGTTCGCTCTGCCAGCACCTCCCCGACGCCGACCGGCACGAAAAAGGCGTCATGCATTCAGCGGAAATCACGCAGGAAGGGCATCTCTCCCGCATTCTCGGCCTGAAAAAAGACGGCTCCTTCCAGGTGAATTCCTTTCACCATCAGTGTGTGGAAGCGGAACAGTGCGGAAGGCATTTCATCATCACGGCGAAGGCGTTCGACGGCACGGTCGAGGCGCTGGAACTTCCGGGCAGCCGCATGGCGCTCGGAGTTCAGTTCCATCCGGAGCGGATGGATTCCCTTGCGCCGCGGTTCTTCGATGCGCTCGCGGAAGAGGCGCGGAAATACGCCCTCAGCGCCGGGCGATCTTTGTGATATAGAAGATTCCGAACACGTGGTAGAGCACGGGCGGAATCCACACGAGCAGTTCGGGGTGCAGCGCCGGAGTCGAACTCAATACATCGGACAGCAGCACCACGAAGTAATAGACGCAGCCCAGCCCCACGCTCATGAAAAGGCCCACGCTCGTTTCCCGGCGGGAAGCCATGATCGAAAGAGGAAGTCCCAGCAGCAGGAACGCCATCGGCGCCAGAGCGAACGCGATCCGCTGGTTGATTTCAGTTTCGATTTCGCAGACGGCGCGGCGGTTGCCCCGTTCGCGCTCCACGATCGAACGCGCATAAAGCTGGCGGAAATCCTCGTATTTGTTCTTGAGCGCAATGTCCTTCATGTTGAACTGCTTGCCGTACTCGATTTCCACGGACGATTCCTTGGAAAAGGTGCGTTTCGGAACGAGATCAGTCGGCTTCTCGTAGACCATCACGGTCGCGTTTTCAAGGAGGATTTTCATGGTCTGGGACTCTTTGTCCGTAATGATCCGTCCCTTCGCCGCGGTGACGTCCTCGCTGGTGAAGCCGTTCTTGAGCCGATAGAACTGGACTCCGCGGATTTCTCCGGTCTTGACGTTCTTGTAGTCGATCATGAGCTGCAGGTCCTCGAACTGGATCTGGACTCCCGGTTCGAACAGCGCCAGCGGCTGGTCGATCGCCACCTTCTGGATCAGGTTGTTGGACTTCCCGAGATACCGCGGCCCCATGTCCAGCTGAAGATACAGGCACAGGCAGGTCAGCCCGAAGCAGATCGTGATGATCGGCGCCACAATCTGAAGGATGGAAACCCCGCATGCGCGCATGGCGGTGATTTCGTTGTCTGCCGAAAGCCGGCCGAAAACCAGCATGATCGAAACCAGCGCGGCCCACGGAATCGTCAGCGCAAGCGCCACGGGCATCACATAAAGGACAAACGTGAAGGCGGTTCCGGCGTTCACGCCGCCCGCAATCATCTGGAAGACCTTGAAGAGACGCGCCCCCGCCATGCCGAACACCAGCACGCAGATCGCCGTCAGAAAGGTCATCATGAAATACTTTGCAATATACCAGTTCAGTGTTTTCAGCATAATCTTCCGCCGTTGTTGAATGAATCTCTGTAATGTAGCACGTCTCCGGCATAAATGAAAGTCTGTAAAATAAGTTTTTCACACCGTTGTGCATATTTTTTGCCGGGGGAGAGCATGTCCTCCGTCTTTTCACTTTTTTATCAGGAAGTTCCTTGACTTAGAGCCGCTCTAAGGTTTATGTTGTCTGAAGTCACTGAAAAAACAGGAAAGGTTCAAGGTGAAAACCATGGCAGAAGGCATTCTGATCGCGTTCTATTCCTGGGGCGGGAACACCCGCCGCGCCGCGGAAGTCATCCGAAAGACTTCCGGAGGAACCCTTTTCGAGATCCGTCCCGTCAGGCCCTACCCCGCCGATTTCAACGAATGCGTGGAA
>CAZHPP010000201.1:0-7093 GCA_964534535.1 uncultured Victivallales bacterium
CTCCGCGGATGAACTTCGTTCATGCTCAAACCGGGGGCTTGGAAGCCCCCGGCTGTATTCCTCCACCCTTCCAGGGCAGGGAAACAAGACAGAACGTTTCTTTTTTAAGGGAATGGCGATTCCAATGAACTTATCATGTCCGGCAGTTTCCTGAACCCCATGTTTCAACTCATTCCTGTCAAATATCGTCGAAGAACCAAAGAAATCAGGTTAAGGAATTCCGGCTTGACATCCGCAGAATGCAGAGAAGAAAATTGACATTCCGCCGCACGGCGCTATATTATACCTCAAACGGAGGAGCCGTAAAAAGACAAACTGAATTCCGCAGCAAATTAATCAATCGAATTTGACTTTTCAGCAGACGTTCTCGTCAAAATCCGCCAACTTTTTGTGAAAGAATCGTTGCTGAAGGGTAAGCGCCAGTGCTTTGGCGCTCCCTTCTGCATTCTTTCACAGGCGCTTGGCGGTGCCTTGACGAGGTGTAAGGGGAGCGCCTCTTTTTTCGCCCTTCTTCCGTCTGCCGTTCAGCCATCCAACGGAGACGAAAAAAATGATGAGACAATGTCTGATTCTGCTTTCCGCCCTGCTTCTGCTTGCCGGATGCGCGTCGAAGCCGGAACCTGCGTCCAAACCGTATCCCGACGTGAAAGTCTCCCGTCTGATCCGCGTCATCGACGGCGACACGTTCGTCTGCGACATTGACGAACATTCCGCCATTGCGGGGAAAGCGATCTCGGTTCGCATCAGGAAGATCAACACTCCGGAGCTGCGGAGCCGGAATCCGGAGGAGCGCAGATCGGCCCTTGAGGAGAAACGGCGTCTGGAGGCCCTGCTTTCCGGGGCCGGGCTCATTGAACTCCGGAATCTCGGACGCGACAAATATTTCCGCATCGATGCCGACGTCTATCTTGACGGGAAACCGCTTCTTCCGAAACTGAACCGGCGGTACCGGCTGGATCGGTAAATCTATGCTCTGGGATGGGCCTTGTTGTAGACGGCCTTCATGCGCTCGGAACTGATATGGGTGTAAATCTGCGTGGTGGAAAGATTGGCGTGTCCGAGCAGTTCCTGGACGCTTCGGAGATCGGCTCCGGCATCCAGCAGGTGCGTGGCAAAGGAATGGCGCAGCTTGTGCGGCGTCATGTCCGGCGGCAGGCCGGCCTTGATGAGATACAGCTTGAAATTGCGCTGGAACGAACGTGCCGTCAGCCGCGTTCCGCCCTGATTAAGAAAGACCGGGGACGTCTGGCGTTCCTCGGAAGAGAGGGTACGGCGGGTGCGGAGATAGGAAAGCAGCGCGCGGTGAGCGGGTCCGCCGAGCGCGCAGAGCCGTTCCTTCTTGCCTTTGCCGCGCACGCGGATCACGTCCGAAATCAGGTCCAGGTCGCCGAAATTGAGGCCCACGGCCTCCGAGATTCGGAGTCCGGCGCTGTAGATGACCTCCAGCATGGCGGAATCGCGGGAGGCGGAAAACACGGCGCTCGCCTCGTCCCGCGCCGTGCCGAGACGGTACGCTTCGTCCCAGACCGCCTTGGGCGAATCGAGGAGTCTTCCGACCTCCTGGACGGTCATGTATTTCGGGAGCGGACGCGCGCGTTTGGGGCCGCGGAGTCCGTAGAAGGGATTGACCTTCAGGATGTTTTCCCGGATCATGAACCGGAAGAACGAGCGCAGGCCGGAAAGTTTGCGCATGATGGAGTTCTTGGAAAGTTTTTCGTTCTGGAGCGCGACGATGAAATTCCGGGCGGTATAGACGTCCGCCTCCGCCCATTTGACGGTGACCTTTTCGGGATCCTGCTCCATCACGAGCGATGCGAACTGGCGGATGTCGATGGCATAGCTTTCCACCGTGTGAACGGAGGAGTTCCGCTCGGTCGAAAGGTATTCGAGGAAGCGGGTCAGCGAAGGATCAGCGAACGGTTCCATTCTGTTTTTCCCTCCGGAAAGAGTCCATCATTTCCAGGAATTCGTCCGGGACGGCGAGCATTCCTCCGCCGGTTCCGAGCTGGATTCCGGGCATGGCGGTTCCGTGGAAGTCGCTTCCGCCCGACCGCAGGAGATGATTTTCCGCGGCCAGCTCGTCGACGGTCTGCGACTGTTTCGGAGCAAACGTGGAATAGCGCGCTTCGATTCCGTCCAGACCGGCCGGCACAAGGAACCGGAGCGTCTTGCGGATATAGGCGCGCTCGCCCGACTGCATGCCGCTCGCGGGATGCGCCCAGACCGCCAGCCCGCCCGCCTGATGAATGGCCGCGATCGCGCGTTCCGGCGGAGGCTGAATCCGCGCCACGAACATGGAGCGTCCGCGCTTCAGAAGCTGGTCGAACACGTCCTGCGGCGTCTTGAAATATCCTTTGCGGACGAGGATCGCGGCGATGTGGGGGCGTCCCACCGATTCGCCGCCGGCCTCGGCCAGCAGTTCGTCATTGGTGATCTGATAGCCGCGGGCCTGAAGTTTCAGGAGGATCGCCGCGTTGCGGATTTTCCGCTGGTCCCGCATCTTGCTCAGGAGCTCCAGAAGCGGGGCGGAGGCAGGATCGATGAAGAGGCCCACGATATGGATGTCCCGGTTCTGCGCGAACGTGGAAATTTCGACTCCTGGAATGCCCCGGATTCCGTGCTTCGATGCGGAGTCGAGGAAATCGGGCAGCCCGGAAACGGTGTCGTGGTCCGTGAGCGCAAGCGCGGTCAGATGCTTTTCCGCCGCCAGGACCGGAAGCTCCGCAGGCGGAACCGAGCCGTCCGACGCTGTGGAATGGACATGCAGATCGATCATGGAAAATTCTTTCTGTTCAACAGGACACTATAGCACGTTTCCCCGTGATTGCAAACGTTCCCTCCCCCCGCTTCTGCGGACAACAGCGCTTCGCCCGCGGCGCCATCTTCCGCGTGCCGCCAGGAAATCCTGAACCGTTTTTTACTTTTTTACTCCGTTCCTGTTGAAAAAACTTAAGTTTGTGGTATCTTAACGCGATGCAGAAAAACACAAACCTGGGAGACACAAAGGATGAAATACAGACTGATTGCCGCCGTGTGCGCCGCCGTGCTCACCGCCGGATGCGCGGCGACCGCCGCAAAGACGGAAGTGACCGTGGTTCCCGCTCCGGCTCCAGCAAAACAGACTCAGGAACTGAAAAACGATGCCGATTTCGCAAGATTCGGGGAAGAACGCTTCCGCAATATCCTCTCCGCCATGCAGACCACGGACTACGACCGCTTCTTCCGCGACCAGGTCCCGGAACGACGCAAACTTCTTTCCCGCGACGATTTTCCGCGCATGACCGCCAATTTCAACCAGCGCTTCGGAAAACTTGAATCGCTCCAGCTTCTCGGAGTCGTCAGCAAGATCAAGAGCAGGACGATCGTCTGGAAGGGCGTCTTCGCGCGCACGCCGTACATCGAATCGGAAATGCGCCGCGACGGAATCGACCCGGCCAAAGCCCAGAAGACCGAATCCCTGATCCAGATCATTCTGGTCAGCCGCAACGGCGGCTGGCAGGTCATGGCCTGCTGGATCAACTGAAACCAATGAACCGGAAGGGACCGTCTGCCTTATGAAAAAAACTGATCTTCTCTGTGCGCTCGCCCTGCTCTGCTCCGCCGCCGTATCCGGAGCGGAAATCCTCTGCACCACGCCGACCGTCGCGGCCTTCACGAAGGCCGTCACGGGAAAGGTTCCCGGCATGACCGTGACCGTGCTCCTGCCGGAAATCGCCGGATGCCCGCACGACTATTCGCTCACGCCGAACGACATGAAGCGTCTTTCCAAAGCGGATTCCGTCGTAAAGAACGGGCTCGGGTTCGAGCCGTTCCTCGAAGGCGTGGTCCAGCGCGTCAATCCGAAGGCGAAAACCGTCGACGCCTCCGCCGGGATTCCCGGCGTGATCCATGAAAAGCACGGAACATGTCCCTGCGGACACGAGCACGAACACGGCCACGCGCATGACGTGAACAGCCATGCCTTTGCTGCGCCCTCCACGGCGGCCGCCATGGTCCGCTCGATCGCCGGACAGCTTGCAAAGATTTATCCGGCGCACGCAAAGGAGTTTTCCGCCAATGCGGCCGCGTATTCCGCAAAACTGGAGTCCCTCGCGAAAGAGTTCGCCGCGCTGAAGACGAAGATTCCCGCGGCGAAACGGAACATCGCAGTCCAGCACGGCATCTTCGACTATCTTTCCCGCGATTCCGGACTGGACGTGCGCGTGCATATCCAGCATGACGATGCGGAGGAGCCCTCCGCCGCGGAAATCGTTTCGCTCGTCCGGGAGATGCGCAGGGAATCCCTTTCCGTAATCCTCGCGGAGGCCGGAAAGCCGGACGCCACCGTGAAGACGGTTTCCCGGGAAACCGGAATTCCGGTCATCTATCTGAAGGCCAACGGCGCATCCTCCGATCCGGAAGCGGCGCTTGCCGCATTCCGCTCCAACCTGGAAATCCTTACCCGGTTCTTTCTGAAAAAATGAAACAATGCAGCTGCCAGGACCCGGAAAGCGCGGCGTCGTTCGTCAACGTGACGGTTGAAAGCGACGGCGTGCCGATTCTGGAAAACATCAACTGTGAAATCCCCAGGGGCGGATGCACCGCAATCGTGGGACCGAACGGCGCGGGGAAAACCACGCTCGTGCTCGTCCTGCTGGATGAAATTCCATACACGGGAACCGTCTGCCATCACGGCGGCCGCTCCCCGAAGATCGGGTACGTTCCGCAGACGCTCGTCTTCGACCGCGGGATGCCGCTCACGGTGATCGAATTCATGGCGGCGTTCCACCAGAAGCGGCCCCTGTGCTTCGGAATCCGCAAATCCCTGCGGGAGGAACTGCGCGCGCTTCTGAAGGAAACGGGGTGTCTCCATCTGGAGCACCGCGCGCTCGGAGCGCTTTCCGGAGGAGAACTCCAGCGGGTCATGCTTTCCGCCGCGCTTTCCCGCAATCCAGACCTGCTGATCCTCGACGAGCCGGCCTCCGGAATCGACTTCAAGGGCGGCGAAGTCTGCTGCGAACTGCTGGAGCGCTTCCGCCGGGAACGCGGATTCACTCAGCTGATGGTCACGCACGACATCTCCACCGTGCTGGCCCATGCCACCCATGTGGTCTGCCTCAACCGCATGGTCGTCGCCGAGGGCGAACCGAAAAAAATCCTGACCGATGAAGTCCTGGCGAAAACCTTCGGACTCCACCACGGAGTCCCCGAAGCCGGTTCGATCCCCGGGAACGAATGTCACGAATCCTGCTGCGAAGGGAAACACCATCATGCAGATTGACTTCATCACACAGCTCTGCGATCTTCTGGCGAAATGTATTCCGGCGGATTCCATGCAGCTCGGATTCATGCAGCACGCCCTGCTCGGGCTTCTGCTGCTCACGCCCATGACGAGCATCTGCGGAACCCAGGTCGTGAACTTCAACATGGCGTTCTTCTCGGACGCGATCGGGCATTCGGCGTTCGCGGGCGTGGCGTTCGGGCTGCTTCTGGCGGTGAGTCCGGACTGGACGATGCCGCTTCTGGCGCTGGCGGTCGGGCTCGGGATCATGGCGGTCAAGCGCCGCAGCGCGCTTTCCACGGATACGGTGATCGGTGTGTTCTTCTCCGCGGTCGTCGCCGCAGGACTCGCGGTCGTGAGCCGCTATCCTTCCGCCGCGCGCGATTCCAAAGTGTTCCTCTACGGCGACATCCTGACGATCGGAGACTGCGACATCCTTGCAATCGGAATCCTGCTGGTCGTCTTCTGCATCTTCGAATTCTTCGCGTTCAACCGTCTGATCTGCATCGGGCTCAACCAGCAGCTGGCCAAGGCGCACGGCGTGGGACTCGGGATCATCGAATATCTGTTTGCGGCCCTGCTTTCGCTCGTGGTGATCTTCTCGGTGAAGGCCGTGGGCGTGCTTCTGGTGACGGCCCTTCTCATCACGCCCGCCGCGGCCGCGCGAAACCTGGCGGAAAGCTACGGCGCCATGCTGTGGTGGTCGCTCGGGATCGGCATGGCCGCCGCCATCGCGGGACTTTTCCTTTCCACGCTCGAATGCGTGGGATTCTCCACGGGCGCGACGATCGTCCTCTGTTCGTGCGCCGTATTCGCCGTCAGCATGTTCTTCCGGAAACGCCGCCGCGCATAGAACTTTCCAACCAGGTGCCGCGTGAAAAAAATCCTCTTCATCCTGATGCTTTCCGCGTTCGTCTGCGCAGCGCCCTGTCCCGCACAGAGACCGGGGGAGACGGCGTCACCGCTTTCCGTCGTTTCCGAACGGCGGGATTCCGATCCCGATTCCTACTTTGCGAATCTTCTCTGCTTCCGGATGAAATCGCTTGCGGCCCAGGCCGTTCCGCGCGTCTCAGCCAATCTGCCGCCGGAACTCCCGTGCATCGTGCGGATCCCCGCGCGCGGGGAAGACAGCCGTTCCCTCCGGATCGTCTCCGGCCCCGCGGGAATCGAACTCCGCTTTCCGCGGACCGCCGCCGGCTGGTACACGCTCGAAAATCTGAACCGTCTGGCCCGCACGTTCCTGGCGGCGCGGCTCGGCATTCCGCCGGAACGGGCCGCCGCCCTCCCCGAATGCTGGCTCTTTGCCGCTGTCGCAGCGAAGGCCGCTTCGGAAAGCGAACGGCTGGGGCCCTCCATGTTCGGGAAGACGCCCTCCGTCTTTGCCATGCTTTCCCGCGGGATTCAGCCTTCCGTCAAGTCGATCCTCGATTATTCCGCCTCGCCCGCCGGCGGCATGGCCTATGTGGTTTCCGCCGAATGGAGCTGTGTCCTTTACGATCTAGCCGGACGCTCCCGCGGCTATCAGAACGGCGGGGCCGAACGGTTTCTGCTTCAGCTTGCGCGCAATCCGAAACTTTCCCAGTCGGCTCTGTTCGAACGGGAAATCTTCCCCGAGCCTGCAAAGGCCTGGCTCAGGCGGCATCCGAAACGGGAGACCGTCACGCCGGACGAATGGTTCGCGGACGAAGCGCCGCACCGGGTCCTGAACTCGCTTGAGACTCTTTCGCCCGCGGCCGTTGAAATCCGTTTCGGCCGCATCTCCGCCCCGGCCGCAGGGCTCGTCTCCGCAAAGGAAAAATTCACCCCCGCCGAGCTCAAGACCATGATGGAGGT
>CAZHPP010000202.1:0-7085 GCA_964534535.1 uncultured Victivallales bacterium
GCATGCCAGCCAGAATCGCGATGATCGCTATGACGACCAGGAGCTCGATTAATGTGAAAAACCGTGCTGAAAAGCTTTCCCTTTCCCCTGATTTCTCTGTCATGTTCCGGCCCTTTCTTCTTTGTTGTTTTCAGTCATAAAAAGACAGCTGTCCGAATCCGCATCTTCCGCTTCTCCGCTCCACGGGTAGCGGATTTGTTTCAACGCACCGTTTTCCTCGGCGGAAAGCGCCGCGTAAATTCCGGGCAGCGTCATGGACAACGCCTTGCGGATTCCCACAGGCGAGGATTTCCCCTTCAGGACCGCATCCGCGAAGTCCGCCAGCATCAGGAGGTCGCTTCCGTTATGCCCGTAATGGCCAAGCCGGAAAAGTTCTTCATCCGGAATCTTCATGTCTCTCGGACGATCGGCTCCCGACGGCGTCAACGGAATTTCGATGAAATCATTCCGGGAAGAAAATTCGTTGAGGGAGGCGATCCAGAGTCTGGCGCTTTCGTTCCGCAGTTCCGCGATTCCTTTTTCGGCAAAGATCCTGGTCGTGTGCGCGGGACCGTGGTATGGTAATGCAAACGCCGTGAGAAAACGCACGACGACGTTGTTCCTTGTCCGGAACAGTGCTGACATTGCATTATGGAGCCAGCCCGTATGAAAATGATCGCCCGTGCCGAAACAGGAGACGGAAACACATTCATCGCCGTCAAGCAGTTCCAGTATCGGTCCCAGACTGTGCGTGCAGTAGCGGCAGGACTCGTAATTTCTGCGCCAGCCATCCTTCAAGTTTCTGACATCGTGCATATATTCCGTTTCGATATAGGCGACATTCCCGAGCATTCCAAGCGATTTGAGCTTTTTCAGGAACATGGTTTTCGCACGATAGTTCGGATTTGCGGCACACATGTAGATCGCCTTGGAAGAACGGACTTTATTCCAGAGGATGGTCCCTTCCTCCAGCGTATTGACAGGCGGAATCTCGCCGAGGACATGGATCCCGCGGTCCAAAGCCATGCATACATATCTGCTGTGGACGGACGGCGGGACTTCCGTGATGACGGCATCGGCCATGCCGGAATCCAGCAGTTCCTCCGAAGACGAAAATATCCGGATGCCGGGAAACGCGGTGCGGGCCGCAGCATTCGCCGCCGGAGCGGGTTCGCTCATTGCCGCCAGTTCGCAGAGATCTGGCAAAAGCTTCACGATATAAGCCATCTGGATGCCGCGCGGACCGCATCCGAGAATTCCAATTTTCACCTTGTCGGACATTTTTTATTTTCCCTGTTTCTTGATTTTTTTCTGTCGAATGCTAAATTAATTATAGCACAAAACAAAAAAATAATCAAGAGGGAATTATTTCACAAAAGATGCTATTATTTCACAAAAATGGCTATTCCTTGGATTACTTCAGCGATCTGGAAGTCCTGATGGTATCCAAGATGATTACATCCTTGAGCCGCAGACCTTCACGGCAGACATGCGGTGCCATCGGCGTAATGCTCCGCGGGCCGGCGATCATGAACTGCAGCGGTGTCATGGAAAAACTGGAGGCCCCGTTCCTTTACTGGTCCTGTCCCGGAGAGAATACCTTCTGGATAACGCCGCCTGGCGTCACGAGAGAAAATCTCTGGATCGCTGCCGGAGGGAAACGGTTCGAACACATGCTCGCGTCACTTGACCGGATGAATCCATCCTCACGGCATATTTTTCTGGAATCGCCTGGAAAAATCGTTGAGGTGCTCGAACGGATGCGCATCTGTTTTGAACGGAAAACCAATGCGGACAAACGGAGACTGCCCCTGCTGACGGAAGAACTGATCTATGTAATCGGAGAGACTTTCGCTCAGGATCGGACGGATAAGCGGATGCAGGCCGTCGTTCAGAAGGCCGCACGGGCCATGTCCGACTCGCCGGGAAGCGTTTTCGATATCGACTCAATTGCACGGGAAGCGGAAGTCAGCACTGATTATTTCCGTCATGTATTTCAGCAGAATATCGGAACTTCCGTCCATGATTTCCTTCTGACCCAGCGTTATGCTCTTGCCGTAAGGATGCTCCGTGAAACAAACCAGAGCATAGGAATGATCAGTGAGGCCTGCGGCTTTCCGCAGCAGCGTCTGTTTACCCGCTTCTTCAAGACGCGCTCGGGAGTCTCTCCCCGCGAATTCAGGAAAAATATATACTGAAAAAGGATGTCATGCATGAAAGCGGCCGAGATCATTGAAAAAATTCCGGAAGAAAGCCTGCTGATCCCGCACGCCTCACTCCACCTCTGCGGCCGGCTCGGATTTCCCGGTGCATCGCATAGCCGGACGAATTCATCGAGGAAAAGGCCCTGTTCGAAGTTTATGGAACAATTCTTCGGATGATCCGGGAAAATCGCGCAGGGGACAGCATTGCCCCCGATGGACGGAACACTGCAGGAGCTCAGTCCCGGAAGGAACGAAGCCAGTCTTCGTAGCCTGCGGTGCGAAGCCGGTCCGAACGTCTTGAAAAATCGTACCAGTCTTTATTTTCCGGACGGCTCCGCGCAACCTCGGAATATGCGCCGATCCGCGGAAGAATCTTCTGCATGACGCGCCATTCCGGGACCCGTTCAGTCCAGAGACATGCTTCCGGTCCCAGCATGGAATCTTTCAGCTGCTTTTCCCAGATGACATACGGATCGGCCATATAGATGTTTTCCGGCTGAAGTCCGAACATCGTTCCCGTTCGCGGCGTGCCGCAGCGTTTCTCCGGATGCAGAACAGAAAATGCCGAAGAAACGCCGACCTTCTGACCTGTTCCTCCCTCAAGGGTGTATGTCTTCGGCTGATGATCGCGGGAATCAGCAGAAGGGATGTTGCGCATCAGCCGGCGGAAGATGCCGCCATATGCCGCATTCCTGCCTGGGACCGCGATCGGAATCCGGGTGCAGTCCCCGTGTATCAGTTTATTCATGAATTTATGGGAAGAAGAACAAAAATGTTGGCAAAAAATGCATATTTAATTGACAATGCGCAGCCTTGTTTTTTGTCACCATGTTACTATATTAGACTTGCAAAACACATTTGGAGTGCGGAATATGCATATCGAGTCTTTTGTACTGCGCGAAATAAAAGAGCCTGTTCCGGTATCGCTGAGCACGCTGGGCTACCGGGATTTCACAGGCAATGCGGATTGGAAACGCAATCTCATTTCATTTACGTCATTGATCTATGCGCCGGATCGCAGGAGCGTGATTTGCGGCATGACAGCGTTCGACTGCGATCTGATGTATGAATTCCAGACAGACACAGGGACTTTCCGGAATCTCGGATTTCAGCGCTGGGCGGAAAAATTTGAAATCAAGATTCATCGCTCGCTCCATCGCTGCCGCGACGGAAGGATCATCGGGGCCACAGCCTGTCTTCACCGCGAAGATCAGCGGCGTGAAGCCAGAGGCGGACGGATTTTCATCTATGATCCTGCCGACGGCAGTTATGATTTTCTCGGAATCCCGGTTGAGCATGACTACATCCAGACCATTACCGTTGACGAAGACCGGAATCTGATTTACGGATTTACCTATCCCGTGTTCAATTTTTTTGTCTTCGACCTGAAAACGAGGCGGAACCGCCGAGTGGACTACATGGGAAGCATCCCGCACCTTGTCACGCTTGCGCCGGACGGGAGTTTTTTCGCCACCTGGGATAACCGGACGCATAACATTTTCCGCTACAATCCAGACAGCGATGAGATCACATATTATCATCATAACCTGCCGCATACGAAAGCGTCCTGCGGGCTCATGTACCCGGGAGCCGGACCCATTGACGGAATGGTAACCGGAGTCGACGGCATGCTTTATATCGGCGAGGCTGACGGAACCCTTGATCGGCTGAATCCCGCGAGCTGCGACGTTGTCAGTCTGGGACGCATGGTAGGCGAAGAAACCCGCATCCCGGCGCTGGCAAACGGTGCGGATGGACGGATTTATGGAATTGCCGGATTCCTGGAGCGCTGTCATCTTTTTGCATTTGACCCGTCCTGCGGGAAAGTTGAAGATTTCGGCTTGATCGCGGATTCCAGGGATGGAACGGCGCTTTATATAGGTCACGACCTTGTACTTGCCGACAGCCGTACCGCATATATCGGAGAGACCGACACGTTCAAGCGAGCCGGGCGGCTCTGGAAGTGTCAATTTTAACCCGAGGGAGAGAATCATGGTTGAGCAGAAGTTTCATGTGAATGAACTTTATGAAGCCGCATATCGGCGGATGCGGTGCGCGGCCAATGCCTGCGATGCGCCGGAGCCCGACACTCCAGAAGCCCGGCGGGAAATCAGACGCCGTCTGCTGAAGGTGCTCGGCATCGACATGGCATGGCGGCCTCGGATCAGGATACGCCGCGCAGAGGTTCGGGAATTTGTCAGTTATAGGCTGGAAAAGGTACGCTTCGAATCCTGGGATCACGTCTTCGGAGAAGCGTTTTTATATTTTCCGCGCGGCGTGAAGAAATCTGTTCCGGGAATGGTCATCAGCCACGGGCATGCATCACGGCTGCATCCGGGGTATCAGATCATGGCGCAGATGCTGGCCGAAGGGGGAATCGCGGTGGCGCTTCCCGAGGTGTTCGGGTTCGCCGAACGCACGGCGCAGGGACATCAGCAGGCATTCGGAGTGTTCGGCTGCGGGACCACGGTCGCAGGCCTGCTTGCACTGGAAGCAGCGGCATGGGTCGAATACCTTGGAAAGCGTCCCGAAGTCGACGGCGGGCGGGTCGGGATCATCGGAAATTCCGGCGGAGGGCAGACGACGGCGCTGCTCTGCGGACTGATTCCGGATGAAGCAGCGCTGGCCGTCCCGTCCGGATTCGTCGGGACCTTTGAATACAATGCGGCCAAGGAGCGGCGTCTTTGCGCGTGTTCGATTCTGCCCGGCGTGATCGGAAGTCTTGAACATCGGCATTTCCTCGGATGTCTGGCCCCGAAGCCGCTGCTCGTGACCACAGGCGAAAGCGACCGGCTCTGTCCGCGCGACAATGTCGATACGGCGGCGAGGCGGCTGCGGGAAACATGGCGGCGTCAGGGAGCGGGGGAGAATCTGGAGCTTTTCCACTGGGCCGGCGAGCACGGCTGGGAGACCGCGGATTGCTTCCATGTGCTGCGCAATTTCGCGCTCCGGCATTTCGGGCTGCCGGAAATTCCCCTGCGGAACGTCCTGCCGGAACCGCTGTTCGATGTGCGCGTGACGCCGAACCGCTTTGCCCCGCCGCCCGCGGAGGAAATTCCGGCGGACGCCATCGGCATCGTCGGACTGGCCGAACGTCTGACCGGACGCAGGGCTCCTGAATGGAGTTCGGTCGAAGCCGCGTTTCCCGATTCCGGGCTGCCGGCGGGGGTAAATCCCGAAGACTTCGCCGTCCTGTCGCAGATCAGGGCCTTTTGCAGGAGCGGAAAAAATGAACAGTGATAAACCTCTGACAGACCAGCCTGAATGGCTGAAGCCGGAAAACCTGCGCTGGGCGGCGTGGGGATGGGACCATCCGGTCTTTTACCGGCGTCTCGGAGCTTCTTCGACTTCGTTCTTCGGCAACAGCCAGTGGTGCGAAGCATGGTGGAAGCGCATCCATGCCGAAGAGACGGTCGAAATGCTTGCGGACTGCGGCATAAACGCCGCGGTCGTTCATTTTTTCAAGGGCATGGGGTTCAAGGCGGAAGCCGAAACCATCAATGAACTTAGAACATTTGTTCCGATGCTTCACAGGCACGGCATCAGGGCGATAGGCTATTGTCTGGGAACGATCTTCAACGAATTCCTGCCGGCGGAGGAACCTGATGCGTCCGACTGGGCGCAGCGCGATTATGACGGCAGACCGGTCAAATGGTGCGGACTTTACTATCGGAACATGCCATGCATGAATACCGGATACATGGACTACACAAAGAAAGTGATCGATTTCGGGCTTCGTGAACTCGGTCTGGACGGGCTGCACTTTGACAACTGTTACGCACCGCCCTGTTATTGTCCCTCATGCCGAAGACTTTTCCGGGAATATCTTAAAAAGAATCTGCGGCCCTCCGATCTTTCAATGCGGACCTTTGAATTTGTCGAACCTCCGCCGCCGGATGCCGGACTTTATGATCCGCTGATGCAGGCGTGGACCCGTTTCCGGGCGGAAAACTATGCGGAAAAACGCCGCGAAATTTACGATTACATCAAGAAGATCAACCCGGAAGCCTGTGTCATGTCCAACACGGGGTTCCCATCCGGAAACTATTACGTCAGCCGTTCGATCGACCCGCGGACATTGCTTCGCTGCAACGATCTGGTGTGGCTCGAAGCCTTTGACGGATTTCCCGGCATGGTAAAGGGGAAGGTGGTATCCTGGGCTCCCGCGTTCAGTCATGCAGACGGAACGTCGTGCAGGCTGGCCTCGACCGCATGGGAATATACGGAAGACAACCGCGCCGTGCTGCCGGGATCGCCGGAACGCATTCAGATTTCGCTCCTTGAAACTGCCGCGCTCGGCAACGCTGTCGGAATCAACTGGCCGCTGAGGTCGACAGGCGGAGTCGAAGCGGCAATCGACGATCCGAAAAAACGCGCCGCCGTGCGTGAAACAATCCGATTCCTCGACGCTCATCGCGAATTGTATGCAGGCGCGGTCAATCCGGCCCATACAGCGCTCCTTTATTCAAGGGAATCGTATGCATTCGACCATGCTTATACCGCGGAACCGTGGCTGGAGACGCTGCATGCACTGCTGGCGGCAAACGTGCCGTTCCGGATGCTGTATTCCGATGAACTTGATCGCTGCAGCGGATTCGACACGGTCATTGTCCCCTATTTGCGCTGGCTTTCAGATGCTGAAGCTGAAAAACTTGCGGATTTCGAGCGGCGCGGAGGGCGGCTGCCTGTGCTCGGCGCAAGCGGCGAACGCGACGGTGCCGGATTGCTGCGGCTCAAGGTCCCGTTCACCGGGGTGCGGTGCAAAGACTGCGGCGAACTGATCCGGTTGTGTTCGGCAGGTTCGGATGCGCCCGATGGAGTGCGTGAATATCGGAGACGGCTGCCGGACGGCCGTGAAATTCTCCATCTGCTTGATTACGATCAGAACCGTTCCAGAGTCGG
>CAZHPP010000203.1:0-7023 GCA_964534535.1 uncultured Victivallales bacterium
CGCCTCCAATTATACGCTCAAATCCGACAGTCAGAGTTCGGCGATGGCGGATATTGCGCAGAAGACGCTGACGATTTCCGCAGGTCAGTTCACCGTCGCGGCCAAGGTGTATGACGGCAATACCGCCGCGGGCACGAATTCCCATGCCTTCGACGCGGCAGCCGGATTGATCTCCGGCGATTCGGTGAATTTAAGTTACACCGCCTCGCTCGACAGCGCGAATGTCGCGGATGTTTCCAAAGTCACGTTCAGCGGATTCGCCATCGACAACGGCAATTACAGGATTGACGCGGCAGGCGTCGACAAGGTCCAGACCGGGCTTGTCACGCCGAAAACCGTCGCCGCCGTCTGGACCGGGACCGATGCCGCGTACACCTACAGCGGTCTGGAACTGAGCGGGATTTCCGCTTCCGCCGAAACAGGAATCGCCGGAGAAACGCTGGCGGTCAACGTGACATATCTCGGCGGCTTCGGCACGGACACGGCGTTCAGAAACGCAGGAGACTACGCACTGACCGCCTCCACGGCGAACAGCAACTACACGCTCTCCAATGCGGCGGCGAACGCCTCCGTCGGCAGGGCTGTCCTGAACGTCGCCGTTTCCGGTGGATTGAACATCGAAAAAGTTTATGACGGGAATACGAATGCCGACTCTCCGTCCGGCCTGATCGTTTCCGGGCTGCAGAACGGCGAAACCGCCGACGCATCCGGAACATGGGCTTACGACAATGCGAACGCCGGAACAGGCAAGACAGTCAGCATCACCGGGATCGTTCTTGATTACGGCACCGCCGATGCGCGGAACTACAGTTACACGCCGGCGGCTCTCGCGGCGTCCGGCGCAATCACGCCGAAAGCGATTGCCGTAACGGTGACCGATCAGGCAGATTCGGTCTACGGCAGCGCGGTGACTCCGGCATACACGCACACCGGACTTGTCTCCGGCGACACGTTCACCGGAAGTCTTGCGATTGCCGGAGAAAAGTCAACTTCCGGAAACTGGATCGCCGGCAGTCATGACATCGTGCAGGGAACGCTCGCCATTAGCGACGGAAACGGCGGAAAAAACTACACTCTGACATTCTCCGGCGACAGTTTCAGCGTGACGCCGAAGACCGTTTCCGGGACGGCCGGCGTGGAAACCTCCAAGGTCTACGACGGCACGGCGGCAGCCGTTTTCAACGGCGCTGCCGCGGCCGGAATCATTGACGGCGACTCCGTCACGCTGAACGCCGCGTTCGTCTACAACAGTCCGAATGTCGCAGACGCGAAAACGATTTCCGCTTCGGAGTGGAACATCACCGGAACCGACGCGGCGAACTACGCGCTCGCAGACTTCACGCCGATTGCAGGCGCAATCACGCCAAAGACGGTGAATGCAGCCTGGACCGACAAATCCCCGTATTATTTCAACGGACAGGACCAGAGTTCGACGGTTTCCGCCTCCTATACCGACGTGAACGGCCGCACGGTCGCTCTCCCCGTCGCATTCAGCGGACAGGGCACAGTATTCCTGCAGGCCGGCACCTACACGGCAAGCGTGAAATCGGCGGACTCCAATTACGCCATCAGCGCCGCCACTTCCACAAGGACCTGCACAATGACAGCGCCGGGAACCGCCAATTCCGAAAACTTCTCCGAGGGACTGAACTGGAATTACAGTGCGGCGGAACCGGCAATTCTCGGATACGCTCTGGCGAACGGCGCGGCGACAAGTCCGGCAGAAGGCAATCTCTACACCGCGCCTTACCCGACTCTGCTTTCCGCGGCGGAAATCAATGTCCGCGGCGGCAGCATGCCTGTGTCTGACCCCGGCGGGAATGCAAAGACGGAAGGACCTGTTCCGGACAGCGGCAGCGGAGTAAAATTCCGCTCCGGCGTGTTCGATTCGGACCGGATGACGGCTGGCAATCCTGCTCCGGCGTTGAGTCTGTTCGTGTCCGGCGGAAGCAATCTGATTCATGCGGATTCCTTCGCTTCCGGACGAGAACTGTTTCCCGGACAGGATATGGAATCCGGCAATTCCCGCACCTCCGGCGAACTCAGCGTAAACGGATTTGAAAGCGCGGACAGCGGCGGACGCTTCGAGTTCCTGCGCCAGCCGGTCAGGATGCTCCGTTCGTTCTTCATCGACGACGGAACGGCGGAAGAACCCGTTCTGCCTCCGGAATACGAGATTGCAGGACTCCCGAATATCGAACCGCCGCATAAAATCGACCGTTTCAAATCGGAACTCGAGCGTCTGCTCGAAGAAATGGAGGTGACGGCATGAAGAAAATCGGAATCATCCTCGGACTTTGCGCCGCGTTTCTGCTGCGCGCTGCGGACCGTCCCGTCATCAAGGCCGTGCTGTTCCCGTTCCGCGAGGCAGTGATCTCTGCCCGGGTGGATTCGACGCTGCTGCCGTACAGGGTCAAGATCGGCGAGCCGTTCCAAACCGGGGCCGTGCTTGCGGCGCTTGACAGTTCGCGCTATGCCATCGAAGTCAAACGCGCAGCGGAACAGCACGCATTCGCAAAAGCGGCGTTCGCCGACAAAAAGGAACTGCGGGCAAAAAACTTCACGTCGGATTATGAACTCAAGAAAGCGGAATTCGACTTCCACATGACGGAAACCTCTCTTTCCGATGCGAAGCTGAATCTCTCCTTCTGCACGATCGCCGCTCCGTTTCCGGGCAAGATCGTGGAAATCACAACGCGAGAATACGAAACGACGCGCCCCGGACAGCCGCTCTTCCGGATCATCGACGACAATCAGCTTCTTGCCGTTCTGAACGTGCCGCTTTCCGACAAAAAGCTGACGGCGGCCGGAAGTCCCGTCTCCATCCGGATTTCGGATTCTCTTGCGGCGAAAGGCACTGTTTACGAGGTGACGCCGCAGGCGGACAACCGCACAGGAACCGTCCGCATTCGGGTCCTGATCGACAACAAAGACGGCAGATTCACCGCCGGAATGACGGGGGAGCTGATCTATGCCGACTGAGGATTTCGCCTCCCGCGCCAAAGTCTTTGCGCTGATGCTCAAATTCGGACACGATCTCTTCGATGCGAAAACGCCCGAAGACGCCGCCGCGCTCGCGGTCAGCAACAGCCGTTCGCTCCTGAACTTCACGACCTCGACACTGATCGAACTCGTGAACGGGAAATCCGTCATTCTCGCGCAGTACGGGCAGGTCGAGGTCAATCCGCATTCGCGTCTGGCGCTGCTCCAGGGCAGACTCGCAGAGTCGCTGAAGTTCGGCAAAGAGCCGCTCACCGCGACAAAGGAGAACGGCCTTTCTCCGGAACTCGCCGGAGAAGACCGGGTGTATCTGTGCCTGAAACTCGCGCCTCCTGCCAACACCGACGGCGCGGAGTTTTCGTTCGTCTGGCTCATCGAGTATGAAAACGAGGTCCCGCCGTTCGCGGTCAACACGGCGAAACTGCTGGCGGTTTCCGTTTCCGAAGCGCTGTATTATCAGAAGCTCTGCAAAAACCGTCTGTGGAATGTCAAACGTCATGCGGGGAAACGCTGGATCTGGGCGCTTGTGCTCCTTTCGGCGGCTGCGCTGATGTTCCTGCGCGTGCCGGAAAACGCCACGGCGGAATTCACCTTGAAAGCGCCGGAAATCACCAGCGCCTATGCCTGGTTCGACGGTCCGGTCGCACGATGTCTGAAACAGGACGGCGATCATGTGAAACGCGGCGAAATCGTGGCCGAATACGACACCAGCCAGCTGGTCTACCGTCTGGATTCGGTGAAGAGTCAGCTCCAGGAAACCGAAGCCGAACTCGCACTGGAACAGCAGAACGCGTTTTCCGACCAGACAAGGCTCGGACAGGTCAAACTTCTGGAAGCGAAACTCGCCACGATGAAAGTTTCCGTCGCAGAGGCCGAATGGTATCTCTCCCATGCGAAAATCACGGCTCCGTCGAGCGGCGTTCTCGTGCTCGCCGACGGCCGCGCCGAACAGCTTGCGGGCAAGGCCGTCCGCACCGGCGACAAGCTCTTCGACGTGATGGGCGGCGCCGGCATGACCGCTGAAATTCCAGTCAGCGAACGCGACGCCTCCATCCTGCAGAAGCAGCTCTCCGCAATGCTCTTTCTCCACACGGCGCCGGAAACGGCGATCCCCGTCACGATCCTCGAAGTTTCACACTATCCGGAACTCACAGAACAGCGCACCTACTGCTATAAAGTCCGCGTGAAACTGCCGGACGGCATGAATCATCTGCGTTACGGCATGCGCGGCGCTGCGAAGCTCTCCTCCGGAGAAGTGTTCCTCGGCTATCATCTGTTCAAGAGCGCGCTGCTCTATTGGCGGAATCTGTGATATGAACACGCCGGAACCCATGACCGGAACCCTGCGGAAGGACGTCGAACTGATCGGAGGCGATCCGCCGATGCTGTTCGACCGTCAGGCCGACGCCTATTTCCGGATCGATCCGGAAGTGTTGCCGATCATCGCTTTTCTGGGCGAGTCCATGCCTGCCGCACAGTTCGTCGAACGCCTGAACCGAAACGGCATCGCCGCGACAAAAGAGGATGTCCTGCAGCTGCTTTCGTTTCTCCAGCAGAACAATCTTCTTGAGCCGGAATACGGACACCTCGGCTTCAAACGGGAACGGCAGGCGGAAATCCGGGAAAAAACGGCCTTCCTGCGGTTTTCATCCGCGTATCTTTTTTTCCGGCTGCCTCCGTGGCGGCCGGAAAAATTCTTCGATAAAATCGGTCCGCATGTCGGCTGGATCGTCTCGAAACCGCTGGTGATTCTGCTGCTGATTCCGGCATTGATCGGGTACCTGCTGATTCTCAGGGACTTCGGTGCGGTGCGCACCACCTTCCTGGACTCTCTGTCGTGGGCGGGACTGGCAAAATACTTTGCGGCGATTGTGTTCCTGAAGTTCGTTCATGAATCGGCGCATTCGCTTGCCGCGATTCATTTTCACTGCCGGGTGCGCGGAATCGGACTCGGATTCATGGTCTTCTATCCGCGCTTCTACACGGACACCACCGACAGCTGGCGTCTGCCGCGCCGTCAGCGACTCCTGATCGACGCCGCGGGCATCATCGCGGAACTGCTGCTGGGCGGAATCGCGGCGCTGCTGTGGACTTATCTGCCGCCGGGAGCCTGGAAGTCCACCATGTTCTACATCTTCGCGGTCGGCACGGTCTCCACGCTGTTCATCAACGGCAATCCCTGCATCCGCTACGACGGGTATTATATTCTCTGCAATCTGGTGAACATCGAAAACCTGATGACGCGTTCCGGCGAATACGTCCGGCAGTTCTGGCGCTGGCATTTCCTGCGCCTGGGGGAGAAGCCGGAAAATGAACGCGGCGTGTTTCTGCTCTGCTTCGGCGTCAGTTCGTTCGTCTACCGTTTTTTCCTCTATACCTCGATCATCCTGATGATCTATTTCAAATTCGCCAAGGCTTTGGCGTTCGGCATGATTGTCCTTGAACTTTTCAGCATTGTGATCTATCCCTTCTGGCGGGAAATCATCACCGTCCGCGCGCTCTCGAAACGTTCCGGGAGTCTTGCCGGATGGTATTTCGCCGGAGCGCTGGCGCTGACTGCCGCCCTGATCCTGTTCCTGCCGCTCTCCTGGAACATTTCTCTCCCCGGCGAAACCGTCCCTGCCGAACGCAGGCTCGTGACGGTCCGGGAGGGCGGATATCTCGCGGCGCCGCTGAAACGGATGCCGCGTCCGGTCAGGCGCGGCGGTCTCCTCTTTGAACTGACCTCGCCGCAGGTGGAATACGGCATCGGACGGATGCGCGGGACGCTGCTGTTCGACCAGACGCTTCTCGGCATTCAGCAGGTGGACGAAAAACAGTTTTCCGCCGCATCGGTCACGGGGAAAAAAGTTCAGTCGGACCGCCTGAGTCTTGCGGAACTTCTGCGCCGCTGGCGGGATCTGCGCCACACAGCGGAAGCGGACGGCGTGTTCGTGCCGAATGTTCCGGATCTGTCGGCAAACGCATTTCTTCCGAAAGGACTGATGATCGGAGAAATCGTGTCCGAACGGCGTTCCGTTTATGCCTATGCGTCCGACCGTGATGTGGGAAAGCTGAGAATCGGCGGCCGTGCAGTCATCCGTACCTGCGACGGTCTGACAGGCTGTCAGGCGCGAATCACGGGAATCAATCCGCTGTCCGCGCGGCTGAAAAATTCGCCTCTCCTGCAGCAGTTCGGAGGCCCGGTTCCCGTTTACATCGAGGAAGGAAGAAGCGAAAACTATTCTTCCGTGCTGGCGCTCTGCCGGGTGGAACTGGAATTTGAAGACAATTCCGCCATGCCGGACGCGGGGCGCGTCGTCACGGTAAAGATATCCCACACGGAACAGCTCTATCTCCGTGTGCGGCAAATCCTGCTCTCCATGTTCCGAAAGGAATTTTAATTTTAAGAAAGAATGAGGTGAAAGATGAATTTCTGGGGAATGATGCTCGCGTTTCTGCCGTGGATCCTGTACAAGATCATCATGGACGTGCCGCTGTTCAGCGACATGACGATGCTGAAGGCGTCGGTGGTGTTCGCCTTCGCCGCGTGCGTATGGCAGACGGTGGACAAGTCCGGACGCGGCATTCTGCACTGGGGAACGGTGGGCTTTTTCGCCGTCACCCTCGTGCTGGTAGTCGTCTGTCCGAACGAGTGGTATCTGAAACATCTCGGTGTGTTTTCGGGAGGCGTGCTTTCCGCTCTGGTCTGGGGGTCCATCCTTTTCCGGAGGCCGTTCACTCTGGTGTATGCGAAAGCGAAGGCCGATCCGTCGCGCTGGAATCATCCGGCTTTCATCCGGCGCAACTATCAGATCAGCACCTTCTGGGGGGTGGTCATGCTGCTCGGACTCGGCTTTTCCATCCTGAAGGGCATGGACTGGGACCGCCGTGTGCTCTACGATGTTCTTGACAATGCGGTGCTGGTGATTGCGATCATCGTGACCTGCCGTTTCAGCCGGCGGCCGAAGACGGCCGATTCGCCGGAGAAATGAATTACCCCGCCCCAAGGGGCGAGGTATCCGAAAGACATTCCGTCATCCA
>CAZHPP010000204.1:0-7021 GCA_964534535.1 uncultured Victivallales bacterium
AATTTTTTGCGCAGGGTGCAGGGCTCTTTGAGTCCTGCCGAGGGTTCAAGGGGCGGGCAGCCCATTGGAAATGCATTAAAAATCAGTCATCCCACAGAACAGAGCCTAAAAAAAGCCCCGCCGTTTTTCCCGGCGGGGCCTGAAGGAACCATTTGAAGCGGAATCAGCTTACCGTTTCACATCCAGCATTCCGGCCCAGGATGTGGCATACCGGGTACCCAGCGAGAATTCTTCCGTTTCCGGATCAAGCTCGCTCATCACGGCGACTTTCGTGCGGAGAGTGAATTGTTTGCTGGTCCCTGTGGAGATCGCTCCGTTGATCGGCTGCTGGAAGGTGAGTTTATCATCGCCGTTCTGGTCGTAGATGATATAATAGCGGCGTTCCCAGGGATTCATGAAGCTTTTGTTGGGTTTGCTGTAATCGGTTCCGGGATCGAGAAATTTGATCTTGCGCATATTGCCGTAGGCCGCGGTGTTCCAGTTCGTCGAATCAGTGTTGCTGCCTGGTATGACGCCGGTCAGAGTTTCCATCACATTGTCATATTCCGTTGTGGAGACCGTGCCTCCGATCGGAGAATCTTCATTGGTCCCGAAGAGAGCCGTGCCGGGACGCGGGAACGTCATATAGGTTGCTTCGAACTGGGTGAGGGCGGTATAGAGTGCATTGCATCCGGCGACGGCGGCGGTCTCATCGGCTTTTGCGCGGACGTGCGCCAGGGTCGGCAGAAGAATTCCGGCAAGGACGGCAATGATGGCAATGACGATGACGAGCTCTGTCAGAGTGAAGCTGTGCTTACGGGTCATGATTGATTCTCCTCTGTTTTGGTTCCGGCGGATACATTACACCGTTTTTTCGCGATATTCAAATCCCGACGGGAAAAATCTTCAGGAAAGTCCGGCGCCTTGCGGAAGGAACGGTTCCCGGAAACGGGGAGACGGGCTTCCATGTCCGGTGAATGGCTGCCGAAAAAAAATGAAATCGGGAAGAAAAAGTCCTTGCTTTCAGAAAGAAAGCATGCTATAATTACCAGCGGAACAAGAATGGAGACCATGGGAAATGAGTGGGAATCCGGTGCGGAAAACTGGAAGGTCCGGGCAGGTCATGACGGAGTTCATGATGATGCTGCTCATGTTCCTTTCCGTCGGATTCACAATGTTTTTCATCCTTGCGGCGTTCACTGAATACGGATGGCGTGTCACGGCTCTGCTCGGCTGGGAGCCGGGCACTTAAATAAAAGAAAGAGAGGGTTCGGCAATGAGAATCGACAGAAGAAGAGTCAGAGGTCAGGCGATCACGGAATACATCATCATTGTGGCGATCGTGGCGCTCGGAGCGCTTGCCATTCTGGGGATTTTCAGCGACGTCCTGAGAGAAAAAATCGGCGGCGCCGCCAAGACGCTCAGCCCCAGCAACACTGAAGTGGATACCGAGCTCGACAAGAAATCCGTTGACGCCCTCCACGACCTCGGAAAAGATTCCGGCAACTGAGAGGGACACTCCAGAATTGAAGACGAGACCGTTTCCAGAACAGGGTGAACGAGGTTCCGCAATCATCGAGTCCGTGCTCAGCATGATTGTCCTGCTGCTGATTTTTTTCGGACTCCTTCAGCTGGCTCTTCTCTTCATTGCGCGGGAAACGGTCGATTATGCTGTTTTCCGTTCGGCGCGCTCCGCCGCAGTGGGTTTCAGCGCCGCCAACGTGAACAAGGAATTCCGCGTCAAGGCGATTCCCGCCTCCGGAGCTCAGACTTTCCCCGCCGACTATGCACTCGATTCCAGTCCGTACTACCGCTATTACCATGAGCGGCAGGACATCAAGCGCTATATGGAAGAAGTGCGCTGGATTGAATATGAATACTGGTATGCGGGCGGAAAGGCTTCCGGCGGCAGTGCGGAATCTGCGGCGGTTTCCTATGCGTCTGCGTTTACCGGAATTTCCCGTCGGGGCGATACGCTCCGCGTGACGGGCGGCTTCCGGAACTATCCGATGCGGATGCCGTTCGCGGCCGCCTTCGTGAACAGTTCGGATTCCACAGATTCCGGCGGTTCCGAAGGCTCCGGACCTTCGATGGACCTCCAGTCCACATTCGAAATCTCCAACCACGCGGCACAATATACGGAGTAGGGCCCCCATGACGAAAATCAGCGCGGAAAAACGGATGCGGGAACGGGGGCAGGTCCTCCTGACGGGCGTCCTTGCGCTGATCATCCTGCTGTTCGCCGCATTTTTCCTGTTCGACGTCCAGAACATCATCCGCGGCAAGGTCAAGGCGCAGACGGGAGTGGATTCCGCGGCCCTGGTCGGCGCCAACTGGCAGCGCCATACGCTGAACGTCCTCGGCGAACTCAATCTTGTCAAGGCGACCACCGTGCTCCTGAGCGACAATCTGTTCGGGATCGGCGCGGACAAAAACAGTTTTCTTTATGTCGGCGACGGCGATGTGAACGAGTTCAACCGGGTCGACGCGGAGCAGCGCCAGGGAAAACTCAGGAAAGCCTCCGACCTGGTTTCCCAGCTTCAGATGCGCACCATGTTCATCGTCCCCATGATCGGTTTCGGCGCCGCGCAGCAGGCCGCCAAGAACAACGGAGTCAACTACAATTCCGATTTCGGCGAAGCGGTCCTTTACCAGCGCAATCTCGAAAACGGCTTTTCCGACGTCGGCGACCTCTACAGGCGGTACCGCGAGGACGACTACTGCGTCCGGAACCTTTACGGCTTCCCGTGGTACAAGTCGTACACGACCGCCATGGACCAGATTCTGATGAACGACGGCGGCACGCCGAAGGGCGTGGCGGTCCTCCCCAACGGCGTCTTCATGAATCAGCCGCGCATCAGGTCCGATTCTCCGATGGGCTCGTGGCTCGGCCGGAAGGAGTTCTATTATGCCCTGCAGGGCGCAGACTGGTGCTATCTGAAGAACTTTCTCGACCAGTTCTCCGGCGCGAACCCTCAGAAATGGTGGGGAACCCTGACCGTGGAGCTGGACAACAGTTTTCCGATGGAATCGGAATTTCTGCCGGTGGGCGTGGAGCTGCGTTCGGCGGATACGGGGCACTCCTATATCAAATCCCTGAACACGTCCGATACGCTCGAAAAACTGGATCTTTCCTGGAAGCCGCAGGACCAGCGTCTGAATCAAATATTTCAGGAATGGAAGGACCCGCAGTATGATTCCAGCGGAAAGCCGGTTTCCGGATCTGATATCGACCGCAAGCTCAATCCCCTGACCGCGATCGACTGGGCGTTCTTCCGCATTTCACCCTCGAACGATCATGATTTCGCATTCTGGGAGGATTACAGCAGCGAGAAAATCGACCGCTGGAACAACTATCTTGACGGCACGCTCCGGACGGAAACGGCCTATCGTTCCGGCGCCATTTCCCGGATGGACATCGTGGAGACCCCTGTTTCGCTCATGTCCACGCTGGGCGGCAGCCGCACGGATGAGAACAAGGCGACCGTCGCGGATGCGTTCCGCGGGGTGGGCGGCGCGTCGGCTGGCTCCATCGGCAGGACGCTTTCCCGCGAGCGTTCCGTGGAACAGGTCATGCGCTATTCGATTCCGAAGACTTACACCTATGCCGTGGCGAAGCCCTTCGGCACACTTTCCGTGAACGGGAAGCTCGAACCGCCTTTCCACAGCGGAATCGTTCTTCCCGTGTTTGACCGTTCTGCGCTGGTTCCCGTGGCGCTGGAGGATCCCGGACGCAACATGCTGGCCGATTTTCTGTGGTACCGTTTCCTGATCGAATACATTCCGGCGCTCGGAAAAGTTTCCCGCGTGGATGACGTCGCTGCCAGCCTGAAATCCGATTTTGACTGGTATCACACGCTCCTCCGTGACCGCGCCGACAATGCGGACTGGCGGAACAATGGCACGAACTGGCTTTATACGGCGACCGCCTGGGATGAAGACGGCAACGCCACATACTGGAATTATTCGAACTGCAACTACTGGCCTTCCGGCGGCGGCTCGCCGGGCGGGCCGAGTGTACTTCACTAGCCAACCTCAACAAGGGAGAGTAAAATGGCGAAAAAGAAAGAAGTGAAAAAAGTTCCGGCAAAGACGGTGAAAGTCTCTGCGAAACCGAAAAAAGCGGTCGTCCCTGCGAAAAAGTCTGGAAAAGCCGCACCCGTGAAGAAAGCTCCGGCGAAAAAGTCTGTCCCCGCAAAGAAGGCCGCGCCGAAGAAAGCCGCACCCGCAAAGAAGGCTCCTGCGAAGAAGGCCGTGCCCGTAAAAAAGGCCGTACCCGTGAAGAAAGCTCCGGCGAAGAAAGCTGCGCCCGTGAAGAAAGCCGCACCGAAGAAGGTTCCGGCGAAAAAAAAAAATAAAAAGTGACCTTTCGGCTCTTCCCGATCCCGCGAAGGTGACAGAGCAGGAAACAATAGCGCCGCGGTCGAGAGACATTTACACCAATCTGAAGGTTTCCTCAGGAAAACTCCCGAAGGATGTAACGTTTGATTCCCGGTCCGCGGACAATTTCCTTTCTCTTTCACTTTCGCTGTTTCTCGAGGATACGATTCCAGAGGAATATCTGGAGGATTCCGAAACGGCGAAAGAGTGTCTGGCGCTGTGCGTCCTTGCCTGGAATTTCGGGGTGGCGGAAGCCGATCCGCGGCTTTCCCGGCACATGGATTCCATCCGGAAGACCCTGCTTGCCACCGGGGACGCGCAGAACCTCAGAAGCAAGATGCACTCCAATTTTGAAAAGGCGCTTCGCGAACTGACGGAAGCGAAAATCGAAGATTACGGCGAGTTCCGCGATTTCATCCGGTCGTGGGAAGTCGGCGAAACGTTCCCGGAGCATGCCGGAGACGAGGAAATCCCCGTTTCGGCAAAAGGCTGTTCTCCGGAGGAAATTGATCCGAAGGCATTTGGGAAATGATGGAAACACGGAAAGATGGGAAAGTAAACTGGATTCTCGATGAACTGCCCCGTCTGAAAAGCGAAGGAATCCTCGACGGCGCATCGGCGGAAAAGCTCCGGGAATATTATTCGGCGCGCGCCGGGAGCTCAAATCCGGCCGGACGCACGTTCGTCCGGATGGCGGCCGTTCTCGGAACCCTGATGGTCTGCGGAGGAATCATCCTCTTCTTCGCATACAACTGGGAGCTTCTGCCGCATCCGGTGCGGATCGCGGTTTCCTTTGTGCCGCTGACGCTTGGGCTGATCTGCGGCATTTATACGCTGGCAGCGGACAAGGGAACTTTCTTCCGCGAACTTTCGGCCATGCTGTGTGCATGCGGGGCCGCTGTGCTCGCCGCGCTGGTTTCCCAGATTTATCATGCGGACGGCACACTGGCGGACTATCTCCGACTGGTCCTTCTGCTGGGGCTGCCGTTCGTTTATATTTTCCGGAGCATGGGCGGCGCGCTGATCTATGCCTTCGGCACCATCTTTCTGAGCGAGAATACCGGATTTTCCGGTCATGAGCAGTTTTTCGTGACGCTGGCCTATATTCTCGGAATTCTTCCGCTGGCGCTCTGGTACTTCATCCGCGAGCCGGACAGCATGAAAAGCATGTTCCTGCGCTATGCGATGATCCTTTCCGGAATCGCATTCGCATTTCTTCCGTTTGTCAAGGAGTTTCCCGTCGCCGCCATGCTCTCCATGCTTTTCTTCATCGGGCTTTATGTGAACGACCGCGGCACGCCGCTGCTCCGCAACCCGTTCCTCGGAATCGGATGCCTTGCGGCCACGTTCTGGCTGGCGGGAGCATGCATTTCCCAGAACAGAAGCTGGGACTGGCACGGCGCCCATGTGCGGGAAGTCTATTTCGGCGTGATTCAGGCTACCTACATCATCGGCGGACTCTTCATGCTCGCCATGCTTGCCGTTGCCCTGACAAAAAAGCATCTGACTCCCGGAAAGGTCGTGGTGTTCCTGCTTCCCCTGCTGACGTTCATCAGCAGGGAACTTCCCGGAGAGGACACGCTCCTCGGAATGCATAACGACTGCCTGGCGGCCAACATTTTTCTGCTGGTGCTGGCGGTGAGCTTCATCTTCCAGGGGTTCCGCACGAAAAACGCCTTCGAGGTCAACACCGGAATGGTCCAGCTCGCACTGCTGGTCCTGATCCATCTCTTCGACAGCAAAAGCAGCTATCTTGTCCGGGGAACGGTCTTCGCGGCGCTCGGCGTGATCCTGCTGGTTTCCAACGCAATCTTTGCCAGATATTGTTTCCGGCGTCCCGTTCCGGCCGGAAAGAAGGACTGAACCATGAAAATTTCCAATCTCATCCGTCTGGCCGTCTTCCTGCTTGCCGTTGCGGCATGCGCCGTGTACCCGGCGCTCCGGATCAATGCCTGCGAAAATCCCGGAATCCCTCCGCAGACCTTCCGGTTCCGCGTGACCGGACATGCTCCTTCCGACTTCTTCCGCGGACGCTATCTTGCGCTCCGCGCCCTGCCGGACACCCTGATCATCAAAAACAGGAATTTCTCCGTCCCGAATGCCAGGTACGCCGTCCTTTCAACGGACCCGGAAGGCTATGCATGCGTCACGGACATCGTGGAGGAAAAACCTGCAAAAGGCTTCTTCGTCCCGATTGATTACTACGGCGCAAACAATGTCTGGAAAAACGGCAAGACGACCAAGGTGAAGGCGCATTCCTTCCAGCTGCCGTTCCGCCGCTTCTACATGAACGAGGATCTTACTTCCCGTGCCGAAAAAATCATGTTCGACCGGGAAAGCAAGAGCGTCAAGGCGATCTTGGTCCGCGTCTACAGCGACGGCGCATGGGTGATCGACGACCTTCTGGTCGACGGCGAGCCGATCCGGAAAATCCTTGCAAAGTGAGCCTGATCCGCATGAACGAACCAAAATTCCGCTTCTTCCGGGAATGGTATCCCGAACTGATCGCCGCAGCTGCGGCGTTCGTGCTCTTTCTCCCGTCGCTTTCCGGAGAGTTTCTGGAGCACTGGGATGAAGGCTCCTACATCATCTCCAACAACCGTCTGCACTTTACGCTCGCCAACTGGCTCTGGTATTGGAAGCACGGACACCTGGGACTGTG
>CAZHPP010000205.1:0-7015 GCA_964534535.1 uncultured Victivallales bacterium
GGACCTTTTCGGGGGCCTGCTTCGCGGCGAGGAAGGACCATTTGTTTCCGGTGGGGAATCCTGCGCCGCCGCGGCCGCGCAGGCCGCTCTTCTTCATTTCGGCGATGACTCCGGCGGGCGTGAGTTCGAAGGCCTTTCTGAGGGCCGTGAATCCGCCGTTGGCCTTGTATTCCTCAATGTCGCACGGAACGATCCGTCCGGCGAGACGCGTGACCTGGAGTTTTTCCTTGGAGGCGCGGAGGGCGGGAATGACGAAGCGGCCTTCTTCGGAAAGACCGAGGATGCGTTTCATCCAGACTTCGTCGGGGCCGACTTTCGAGTAGAAAACGGAGCCGCCGTCGGTTTCAACTTCCACGATCGGTTCGGCGTAGCAGTGTCCGATGCATCCGACTTCGACGACCGGAATGGTTCCTGCGGCTTTTCTGAGCGATTCGAGGACGGGGCCCGCGCCTGCGGCAAGTCCGCAGGAGGCGGCGCCGACTTTAATGCGTTTGATCATCATGATTTACAATTCCATTTTTCTGTATTCGTTCAGGACGCGGACCAGTTTCCTGCGGTCGAGATTGCCGTAGACTTTTCCATTGATTGCCATGACGGGCGCCAGACTGCAGCAGCCGAGGCACGCGACTGTCTGGCGGGAGAACCTGCCTTCGGAGTCGGTGGCGCCGTCGGGGATTCCGAGTTCGGCGTCGAGCCACTGCTTGATGAGCGCCGCGCCCTTGATGTGGCAGGCGGTGCCGTCGCAGGAGCTGATCTGGAATTTTCCGGGTTTTACGCGTTTGAACTGGGCGTAGAATGTGAGAACGCCTTCCACTTCGGCCGGGGCGATTCCGAAATGCTTGCCTGCGGCCTTGATGGCTTCGTCGGAGATATAGCCTTCGTGTTCCTGGACGAGCTGGAGTCCGCGGATCAGACTTCCCTTGTCGCTGCCGGCTTCCGACAGGTACGAGAATTTACCGCTCATAACTTTGTTTACCTCTCTCTTTCCTCTTGTTGAAAGTACACAGAAAGTTAATATATCATTTTCCAGTGAAAATTCAACAGGAGAGAGAGAGTTTTTCCGGAATTTGCGGAAGGAAAGCGGAAGATTCCAAATTGTTCAGCGGAAGAATTTCCGGAAGAACTGAGCGAGCGATCCGCGGTATTCGGCCGTCTGGTTGTCCGAGACTCCCCACTGGTTCCCGCCGCAGAAGTATGCCCTGACCACGCCGTCCTTTTCCAGATATTCCGCATCGCTTGCGTTGATGTCGAAGACGTCCGGGTGTCCGGCGGGATCGGGACGGTGTCTGTAGTCCGGGAGAATCACGGCGTGTCCGGCGGGAGCGTCCTGCCAGTGAATCAGGTCCGCCGACCGCGCGATGCACGTCCGGTAGCTGACGGTCCGCACCTCCGGATGCACGAACAGGTCGAGATATGTGAAATAGTAGAGACGGTCCTCCGGAATCCAGTAAAGCGAAGGGGCGCCGGTATATTTGTCCGCCCCGAAGATGGCGCCCGGAATTTTCCGCCAGTGGACCAGATCGTCCGACTCCGCGAACTTCATGGTGAAGATCGGGTGCGCCGGATCGTGTGTTTCATAGGCCATGACGAACTTCCGGCCGTTCCAGGTGACAGAGTTATTGAAGATGAAGTCGCCGTCCGCAGAGACATCGAGCACGCAGACGGGACTGGTCCAGCCGATGAGGTCGTCCGAGGAAATCATGTCGATTCTGGAACTGGCCCAGCCTTTTCCACCGAGATTCAGAGAAAAACAATAGCAGCGTTCCTTCCAGACGAACGCCGTCGCGAAGTAATGGTCGAGCAGGGGAATGGAGACCAGACAGTCGTCGGAGACTCTCCGGATCCGGAAGTGGTCCTCGTGAGGGCGGCTCCCAATTGCGGCGCCCGGATAGAGATAGTGCGCCATTACGTTTTCGACCCGGTATTCGGTTCCGCGGAAAAGGAACGGAGTTATTTCGCCGGGAAGGGCGGCGGATTCCAGCCGTTTTCTCCCGGTGAGCGGATTTTTCCATCCCGGAACGGGTGGAAGGTCCGGCAGCGGTCCGGCGGGTGCATGTGTTTCCGGCGAAAAGACGTAAAGCCACACCTTCTCTCCGAACCGGCGGTCCGCCGCGGTGTTTGCGCCGAGTCCTGCCAGCGCGGCGGAGAGCGAATCCGCTTCCGCTGCCGATTCTGGCTCGAAAATGGCATAGTCCGGGCGCGGTTCCGCATTCAGAACTTTGTGTTCGGAAAGACTGGTGAGAACGTCGCCGGCCGTAACGGCGGTGATTTTATTCCAAGGCAGATTCCAGCGTCTGCGGAACTGTTCCGCTCCGTCGAGGATGGATTGATGACTGCCGGGTTTCTGCAGATGCGAGGATTTTCCGTTCATGGGATTGCTGCCTTTTTTCTTTCATGTGTTTGAATGACGGGTCGGGAATATTATACATGGTTTTCCCGACAATGCAACAGGGGGAGGGCGTTTCGGGAAGGAAGGAATGTGCGTCCGCAGCGTGAAAACTCCGGCTGGAAAAATCCTTTGCCGTCGCGTCCGGCAAAGTAGCGGCTGTCCGCGCCGGGGGCGATGAACGGGGTGATTCCCCGTGTGGACTTTTCTTCGCGGCGCGGGCTTTTTCCTTCTGCACCTGAAGCGATGGACGGGGTGGTTCCCCTGGGAGGTTTTCCCGCCGAATTTGTCATCTGCTCCGCATTCAGGATAAAAAGTTCATCGATCATGATCTCCCCGCCGGGGGAAGCGATCTCCAGACGGAAACTCGAGATGTTCTTCGGTTTCGCGGGGATCGTGCATTCGACGATTTTCCAGTCGGAAGTGCCTGCAAAAGGTCCCAGCTGAATGTAGAACGGGACGCCGTCCGCCACGCCGGCGTAGAGGACCTTGAATCCGGTGTTTTTCTTCGGCTCGCCTGGAACGCTGCTGTATTTGAACGACATGACCATTTTCAGCTTTTTCCCGGAAAGTTTTTCCGGATCGAGCGTCACCCAGAGCGGGCCGCTTTTCCCGGAGAGGTGAAGCTGATTTTCTCCGTCGACTTTTTCCACGACGGTCATCCCCTTCATCTTGTATCTGTCCCAGACGGCCAGATTTTCCGGCGTGATTTCAAGGTTGAAGAGCTTTTCCCCGGCGAACCCGGAGAGTGCGAGAGCGAACAGAACAAGTGCCGAGTGAAGTTTCATGACTGAAAATCCTTTCCAATGTTATGAAACGGAAATACTATTTTTTATCCTCGACGAGAATCAGTCGGTATCCGCGGCGTTCCAGGGGAAACTTGAATTCCTGTGTCCGCGCCAGGAGTTTTCCGGATTCTGCGTCCGTTACGGTGCAGAAGCCATATTTCAGTCCGGAAAGATCGCAGGAAACGGTTTCGGCGTCCCCCCAGTTTCCGAACATCAGCAGTGTTCTGCCGTCCGGACGCTTTACGACGGTCATGCGCGCATTTTTTCCGTTCTGAATGACGGGCTGGCGTTTCTCCCCGTAGAACGGCAGGACTTCGACGTCCGGGTCGCCGTAGCCGAAATCGTAGACGATGTCGAGCGCCTTCCTCGCCCACGGATTGTTATGGAGCGCCGTGGACTGGTCGTAAAGATTCATCAATGCGAAGCCGAAGCGCATCGCGAGCATGCTTTTGAGCTCCGTTGTCGGATCTTTCTTCCTGGTCGTCACGATGGTGAACGGAATGATGCCTGCCTGGGTTCCGATGATGTCGGCGAGGATTTCGCTCTCGCGATAACGGTCCTGATAATCGCCGAGATTGCCGCGCTTTTCGCAGGCTACCGCGATGCTTGCGAAGGAACAGACGGGGACCACCATGTCAAGGGAGGTGTGGACTCCGACCCACGGCACGCCGTATTCGAGTTTGCCCATGACGTAAAGCATGGTCGCGGTGCGGCGGACGAGTTCGCGCCATGCGAAAAGCTCTCCGCTGGGATGGACTTGCCCATCTTCATCGGCCCATGCGATTCCGGTTTCCGTGTTGTAGCCTCCGCCGATGTCGAAGCAGTCGAAGTAGGAACCCGCGAGTCCGCGCTGAAAGGCGCGGCGCTGGTCATAAAGCAGTTTGTCGATCCGGCTTTTCGGAATGCGTCCGAGATATTCCTGATAGAACGGTTCCACGGGCGGAAACGTCCAGGGATTCCATTCGGCCTTGTACATTTCATCCTCCGGCCAGAAGCAGCTGATCGCCGTCGGGTCGACATACATGATCTGCGCACCGACCGCGCGTGAGAAATGAAAGTTCAGGTCGTTCCGGTAGCTGCTGGGGGTGTCCATGCCGGTGCGGACCTTGAAATCGACATGTTTTTCAAAGTATTCGTTCAGGCGTTTCTGATATTCGGCCTTGTCCCGTTTCGCCGGCGGAATGTCCTTGATGGACATGATATAGTCGAAGAAGCTGAAGTCGCCTTCCGGAGGATTGAAGACGCCCTCGCGGAGTCCCAGTTTGCAGAGCGTGCTGAACACGCGGCAGTTCCGGGGATACCAGGCATCTTCGTACATGACGGAATTCATCTTGCGGAATCCGACGGTCTGCGGTTTCACCGGAGTCGCCTGGAACCCCATGACGGTCTCGAAGGCCTTCGAAGGCGTCCAGACGGTGCGCCGGTTGACGAGATCGATCTCCAGCGTCACAGCGTCGTCCGAGCGCGAAATGCGCTGCGACGGACGTCCCGATTCCAGTTCATAATGCTGATAACTGTCGGTCATCCAGCAGAATCCCCTGAAGATCCCGCCGAGCCAGAAATAAGGCTGCATGAATCCGGCCCATGAGGTCTTCCTGGTGGCTTTGGAACTGTTCCATATCTCTCCCGTGCCTTCCGGAAGCCGATAACTTTCACTGGCTTCGCGGGGGAATCCGAACATATTGAAATAAGGAGCAGTCTCCTTCTTCAGAGGCATCACCAGCTTCAGACTCTCGAACTTGACCTTCCCGACAGGCTTGAACTTCAGCGTGGCCTTGCAGAAGCCGTCGTAGTCGTAATCCTGCACGACGGTGACCGAAAGCTTTTTCCAGTGCATGGAAGATTCCCAGACGACGCGGTCCTTTTCCGCCGAGATAAGCCGGGTTTCCCCGGGCGTGAATTTTTCACCGTCGATCAAAAGTTCGACGGGAGCCGCGAGGATGTTTTCGCCCTTCGCATAGACAGCGTCCCAGAATCCGTTTGCAATCCGGTATCCGGTCTGAAGCGCGTGAACCTCTTTTTTGTCCTGATCCGTTTTCAGGGGGACGAACGGCGGAATGATGACGCGGTCCATGCCGAGCCGGTTGTTCTGCCATTCGAATTTCCGGACGGAAAACGTGGTGCGGTCGGTAAAGATCCGGCCGGTTTTTTCCTCTTCCGCCGAAAGGTCGCAGCGATAATCGCCGGGAGGAAGTTCGCCGAAGACCTTCGACTGCAAAAAGCCGCTGCTGTTTTCCAGATTCCGGAAGACGTGCACCGCAGCGCCTTTCGAATCGGAAACGGTCACGCTGATATTCTTGAACGACGAGTTGAGATCGCCTCCTGTTTCCACTGTGGTCTCATACGCTTTCCGCTGTCTTGCGCCGGTGACGCGCACCAGAAGTTTGTTTCCACTGGACGGATAAAACGCGCTTTGAAGTTTTGGAATCCCCGTGACATCCTCCCACTTCCGGTTGCCTTTGTCGGAAAGATTCCAGGCGAACGCTCTGCGGTAGAACGTCTTTTTCCCATCTGTGGAAACGACGTCGGATATCAGGGTTCTCGGAATCCCCGGGAAGAGACACCATACCGTCGCTTCCACAGGAATCCGCGAGCCCGCCGGAACGGCGATGACACGGTCCGGGTCAATTCCGTAGGTGAATTTCTGCTTGATGAAATCGCCGGTCGAACCCGGTGTCAGAGTCGGCCCGGCAATCGCATCGGCCACCATCATGGAGCGGCTGACGATCCCCAGCGGTTTCCTGCCCGAATTGACGACCTGGTAGTTGAAATTGTAATTTGCCGTCTGGTCCCACAGCATGTGTCCGAAGCCGTGGAAGCTGACCGCCGGAGCTTCCGAATCCGGAATGAACGTCCCGAGTTCTCCTTTCCGCGCGGGGAAATGCCAGAATCCGGTCTCGTCCTGATGTTTCCATTCGCGGGACATCTGAAGTCCGCAGGGTTCCCCCTCCTTCAGGGAGTCCACGCCAAACGCCTTGAGCGGGATTGCGGCTTCCGCATGCCAGTGGGGATGCACAATCCCCCGGTCCAGTTCCGTGCCGAACCAGTGCGCAACGCGCGCTCCGGACGGAAGATTTCCGCGTCCGGTGCTGCTGAAGGTGAAAACCGTCGGTTCTGTTTTCCCCGGGGCCTGAAACGCGATCGTGACGGTATCGTCCGGAAAAAGCTTCTGCGGACGCGGCGGCGTCTCGCCGCTGAATGCGAAGTAGAGCGTTTCGGCATCGTAGCCGAACAGGAAGGTCCCGGTGCGGGTGCTCATCAGACCGGTTTTGTCCGAAACTGTTCCGAAGCTCGCCGACGCATGTTCCCATTCCCGGAACTTGATTTTCCCGTCGATCTCCGGCTTCACCGTCATCGGCGCCAGGCGGACGAGCGTGCGTGGCGATATATCGGCGCCCGCGCAAGGAACGGAAACGGCCATTCCGAGCAGGCCGCCCAGGATCAGAGAGTGTGCATGGTTCATTCTGTGCGAAATCCTTATCTGAAGTTGATTGTCGTGTCGATCGTCAGACTGATTCTAACTGCAATGCGGCTTTTTCAGAGGTTCCTCGGCAGACTGCGCATTATTCGTTGATCAGAAATCCGCCGCACATGATCTTGTCAATGGAAAGCGCGCGGCTGGAGGAGGCTCCGCCGTCGAACCGGGCGTAGTTCACTCTGGAGTTGTGACGTTCTCCGAGTCCCGTAAGTACGCCTCCGCTCGGCGCGGCGAAATAGAAATTCGGCATTGAGCCGATCGGCGCGAACGCGTTCGTCTCCGCGTCGGCGATCAGCAGATAGGTGCTGGGATTGCGGATCGCCCCGATTTTTTTCATTTTCGAATAGACATAGGTTCCGTCCT
>CAZHPP010000206.1:0-7002 GCA_964534535.1 uncultured Victivallales bacterium
GCACGAAGGCATCCTCGACCGCCAGACGACACTGGGACTCAAGTCTGATTTACGACCGCGACATCTGGAAGCTTGATGACGACGAATTCAAATATCCGCAGAAATGGAACCTTGATCTTCTGAAGGACCCAAAATTCACCGACGATTCCAAAGAACAGGAAAAGGAACCCGACAAGATCGAATTCTACACCCGCTTTGAAAAATATGAAGACTGGAGCGAGGCCGATTGAAACTCTGCATCCTGACTTTCATTCTGGTATTCCTTTCCGGCACGGCCGTCCTGCTGGCGCTCCGCATGCGGCCGCACCGGGCATTCGCCCCGGACCGTGCGGGATTCCCGTTCGCAGGACGGCCGGTTCCCGCATCCGCGGCGGCGGAACCGCCTCTGAAGCTTCCGCTGGCCGCCTCGGCGTCGAAGGCTCCCGAAAAAAGCTGGGAATTTTCCGGGTCCGTTTCCGCCAATTTCGTTTCCGCGCGGGGACAGCTCGTTTCGTGGATTCAGAACCAGGGATGGCATCCGGAAACACAAATCACCCTTGACGAATCCATCTCGCCCCGCGTGATTCTCACTTTCCAGAAGGACGGACGCGAACTGATTCTCATGGTCTGGAAGCTGGACACCGGTTCGACTGGATTCGCCTATCGCCGCGACAAGATCAATTCTTCAGGAGATAAAACATGAATGCCGCAAATGATGCTTCCTTCCTTGTGCTTTTCCTCGCTCCGGTCAAAGAGTATCTGGCGGACGACAAAGTTTCGGAAATTCTCATCAACGGTCCGGGCCAGATCTATATCGAACGTTCCGGAAAGCTGGAGGAGACCTCCGCAAGGTTCGCCAGTGAGGCCCAGCTCAGGGCCGCCGCGGTGAACATTGCAAAATCCGTCGACCGCCAGCTCGACGAAATGCACCCCGACCTCGACGCCAGACTTCCCGACGGCTCCCGTGTCCACGCCACCATTCCGCCCATCAGCCGCTGCGGAACAATCGTCTCCATCCGCAAATTCAAGAAGGAGATGCTGACGATGGACAAACTCGAACAGTTCGGCAGCGTCCCGCACGACGGCGTGCTCCTCCTCAACGCAATCGTCCGGCTCCGCAAGAACACGATCGTTTCCGGCGGCACGTCCTCCGGAAAGACTTCCGTGCTCAATGCCCTCAGCGGGCTCATTCCCCCCAAGGACCGCATCCTTGTGCTTGAAGACGCCAGCGAACTTCAGCTCCAGCAGAAGCACTGCGTCTATTTTGAAACCCGCAAGCCGGACAAGAACGGACAGGGCGAATTCAGCATCCGCGACCTTGTGACGGCTTCCCTGCGGCTGCGTCCCGACAGGCTTGTCATCGGCGAAATTCGCGGCGGCGAGGCGCTCGACCTGCTTCAGGCCATGAACACCGGACACTCCGGGTCGATGTCCACAATTCATGCGAACTCTCCCATCGACTCGCTCAGCCGCATGGAGACATGCGCCGTCATGAGCGGGATTGAACTTCCTCTTTCCGCCGTCAGGATGCAGGTGGCTTCGGCCATCAACTGCGTGGTCCACACCATGCGCCTTCCCGACGGCTCCCGGAAAATCGTCGACATCGCCGAGATCCTTCCGCTCGACCACGGGGAATACCGCACGCGTTCGCTCCTCCGCTGGGAAACCGAATCCATCGCCCCGGACGGCTCCGTGAAAGGGAAGTTCGTCCTCCTTGAAAAGCCTTCGTTCGCAAAGGAGGCTTCCGTCATGGGGATCGAACTCCCGGCCTGTCACTGACGGAGTCCCGGAGAATGCCGGAATCCTTTCTGTTCGCAGGCGAGATCATCGGCGGATGCCGCCTTGCGGCTCCGCTGAGGCTCCATTCCGAGAGCGAAACATGGTTTGCCGTCAGGGACACCGTTCCGCGGCTTGCCGCGGTCAAGGTGCTCCGCCCGGATTCTCCCGGAACGCATCGGTTTCTCGCCGCGGCAGGAATCCTTCATGAGATCGAATGCCCGTCCCTGGTCCGGGTTCTGGAATCCGGAGTTTCCGGCGGAGGCTTCCCGTTCGCGGTCACGGAATATGCGGAGGGAGGTTCGCTTGCGGGAATGCTTTCCTGGTGCGGAATGCTGACTCTGCCGGAGACCGTCTCGGTCATGCGTCAGGTGCTGAATGCCCTTGCCGCCCTGCATGGGCGCGGAATCGTCCACCGCGACGTCAAGCCGGGGAATATATGGTTTGATTCTTTCGGGAACGCCCTGCTCGGAGATCTGGGGATCGCAAGGATTCCCGGCGTTCCCGAGCCGGGGCCGGGCGTATTCGGAACAGCGTCGTACATGTCTCCCGAACAGGCCGTCAATTCGTCGAAGGTCGATTCACGAAGTGATTTTTTCAGCCTTGCCTCGGTCGTGTTCGAGTGCCTGACGGGAAAACGCAGATTTCCCGCAGAGAATTTCACGGACGTCCTGAAAAGCATCATTTCCTGCAAACGGCATCCGGAGCCGGAACTTGCCGGATATGCGACTTTGAAATTTGCCTCGCTCCTCGGAAAAATGATGGAGCGCTCCGCGTCCCTCCGGCCCCGCTCCGCGGAATTGATCCTGAAGGAGATGGACGTCATGTCCCTGCCGGAAAAAGCCCCGGTTCCGCAGCATCTTCAGTTGAATGGGAAGGTGCCCGGGGAAGGGCTGCGCCATGACCGGAGTTGAAGCGGCGCCGGAATGCCGGAAGTCAGGCGGAGTCCTTTGCGGGAATCCGTTCAGAATTCCGTTCAGGCGGTCATGGCTTCATGCCTGATTTTTCCCCGCCGGGGAATTCGTCCCATTCCAGATATGCCGGATGCAGCAGGTCATGGAAGACCGTATGCACGGAAGTCCGCATGACGGTATCTGTTCCGACCGGATTTCCCGTATTGGCATTGCGGTCGAAAGCAGGGAAATCCTGCCCGTGGATCTCCAGCCGGATGGAAGTCCCGGCACGGAACTCGACGGCAATATGGGAAAGATCGATTTCATATTCCAGCAATGCATTCGGCTTTACAGGGCGTTCGCGGTCCGGTCCCTGCCGGAAGCGTGCGCGGATCATGCCGGAGGTCAGCCGCATGGAGCGGCCGTCCGGAGTCACGAGCGTGAGCGTGGCAAAGAAATCGGTGTCCGGCGTGCTGCAGGAGGCGGTAAAATGAAGGTTTACTCTTCCTGCGGCGGCGACTGATTTTTTCAGCGGGGCGGACGTGTAGACGAGCATGTCGGCGCGCTGTTCCTGTTCCGAGCGGTCATAAAAACCGAGCGAGGCGTGACATCCTCCGTTGCTGAGGACGGGGGTTTCCGGATTGCTGAGATACCGGTCCGGCGGTTCGTCGGAAACGGGCTTCTTCCAGTCCAGCGAGCCGTCTCCGGCATTGGTGTTGGCGTTTCCGCCGGAATGAAGCCACATCCTGCGGCGGACTGTTTCCGGCGGCGGCCAGACGGAGGATTCGCGCCAGCGGTTCGCCCCGAGGAGATAGTATTGAACAGCGGCAGTGCCGGGGATCGGATCAGCCTTCGGATTTTTCAGAAGACCGAAAAGAAAACGGTTCCGCAGCCGGAGCAGCTGTCTGTGATCGCACTTTTTTCCGAACCAGTCCGGATTCAGAAGGCCTCCGTGACCCCATGGACCGATCACGAGACGGGTGAATTTCCTGGCTTCCGGGGAAGCGGAATCCGCCTTCATCCGAAGGAAACTTTCGACGGTCTCATGTTTGAAATCGTCGAACCAGCCGCCTGAAATCAGGGCCGGCGCATGGATCAGCGGGAAATCCCGCCGATATGCGGAAAGCTCCTTTCCCGGAGTGCGCGCCGAAAGGAAAAATTTCCGTACGGCGGGAAGTTCGGGGTATCCGGCGTTCCGGTCGAAATCGATGACCGGCAGTTTCCAGTCGATCTTCATGGCCTCGTAATCGGGAACTCCGGAATAGCCGTAAGTGCGGCGGTGGTGCATGGAAAGGCACCAGTGCGTCGTAAAGGAAAGCCGTACTCCGCCTCCCGGGACGGCGGACCCGGTGCAGGAATAAACGGGAGCCACCTGCGGCGCAGTCGCGGCAAGCGCCGGATCCCCCGTCCGGGCGGCGCACCATTGGACCCAGCCCGGATAGCTTGCCCCCATCATGGCGCAGCGTCCGCTGAACCACGGCTGAACCTTCATCCACTTCATGAGGTCGGCGAAGTCGCGCATTTCCGAATCGCGGCAGGCCGGAACGAATTCTCCTTCGCTCCAGCCTGTGCCGCGGCATGCCTGGAGAACATACACGATTCCGCGGCGCAGACACTCGCTGTCCGGGAGTTCGAACCAGTTCGTGCGGGTATAGGGCGAACGGACGATCACGGCCGGGCTTTTCTTCCGCCTTTTCTGCGGAAAATATACGACGGTATGAAGTTTCACGCCGTCGCGCATTGGAATCATGCAGCTTTCCATGCCGCAGCGGACATCGAACGGGGAAACGAGATCGGTCACGTTGTAACGGTCAACTGGCGATGCCATTGTCTTTTCCTTTCAGCCGGACGATTTCCGGCCGGCAAGCCGATATATCATCATTTTACCGTATAATAATACTGCATTCCGGGGAAATCAAATCTCCGCAGCGGATTTTTCCCGATCCCACCGCTGCACTGGCAGGAGCGCGGCCTCATTGTCATATCCGGAGATCCGGCATGCCGGGGGCAGATCCGATTCGGAATTCCGGCCCGTTCTCCCGAAATATATTTTACATTACTGAAAAAATCCTCCGAGGGCTTGAAAACACCGGTTTTCGCGGTATATTTGAGATGAATTATTAAGTCAGACGGGGTTGATTCCATGCGAAGAGTATTTATTATACTGCTGACACTGCTGTTCCTTTCTGCGGAAAACTCTTTTTCCGCGGAAAATCAGGACCCTAAGAAAATCCTTGTCATTTCCTCCTACCATTTTTCGCATGAATGGTCCCAGGGCGTCATTCATGCCATCCGGAACATGGTGGTGTCCAGAAACAACAGCTACCATATCGACCTTCTGGAACTCAATGCTCTGCGCGATCCCCCGGAACTGATTGAAAAACGCTTTGAGCCGATCCATGACCAGATCAAGGCCGGACAATATGACCTGATTGTGGGGATTCTCGACGACTCCATCCGTCTGCTGCTGAAATATTCGAACGACATTCCGCCCGATGTCCCGCTGATCCTCTACAGCAATGAAAACATGATTCCCGTCGTCCGGGAAAAGCACTCCAATACCACCGGAATCATCGGCCAGCTTTATATTGCCCGGAACATCGACTTCGGAATCCGGATGTTCAGCGATGCCGAGGAGATTCTTGTCATTACAGACCCGCGCGATCCCAGGGAACTTGTCGCCGCAGAATTTGCAAGCCTCCGTGGAGTCAGGCCCAAGATCACCAGAATTGACGCAGGGAAATTCACTTCGGAGCAGATCATGCTTGCAGCCGAGCGTCTGCCTGAAAAATCTTTCATCGTATTTACGCTTCATCATGAATATATCCGGGACGGCTACCCCTCGCTCGCTGCCTTTGTCCGCGACTTCTGCTCCCGTGTCCGCCGTCCCGTCATGGTCACCAGTCTGATGCTTCTGAATCTTGGTCCTGCTGCGGGGTACGTCTCACCCGAGAGTTCCAACGGCGACCTCATGGCGGACCTTGTCTATCAGGGGCTTGCCACGCGGAACGTCTCTTCCGTGACTCCGGTTTCCGGAATCGCACGGCTTGTGATCGACCTGTCGGTCATCCGCGGTTTCCCCTACACTCTGCGGAACATTCCTTCCAAGTCTCCGCCGTTCTACATCAACGATCTTCCCCTTTACTGGAGGGCCCAGACCCGGAAGCTGATCAAATACGGCGCTGTGTTCGCGGTGATCGCCTTTCTTCTGCTGGTGATTGCGGTGCTGTGGGTGCGCTATAAGCAGGGCGTCAGACAGGCCGGAATCAACGCGCAGCTTCGGAAAGCTGTGGCCGAGGCGGAAAAAGCCTCCCGCGGCCAGACCCTTTTCCTGGCCGCCATGAGCCATGAATTCCGGACTCCCATGAATGCCGTCATCGGCTTTTCCGAACTCCTGAAGAACAAGGACCTTTCCCCTGCCGAGCGGAACGAGTATATCCAGTCCATCAATGTTTCCTCGCGCGCCCTGATGAACCTCATCGACGGGATTCTTGAGCTTTCGCGTCTGGAAGCCGGCGATACCCGGCTCAACCAGTCCCCCGTTGATTTCCCCTCTTTCTGTTCCGGAATCATCGAAGGCTTCACCAGCGGAATACCCGGAAAGAAGCAGGTTTCCATCGCCCTGCACGGGGTCGAACAGTTCCCGACCGTTTTCATCGACAAGAAGCTGATGGAACTCATCCTCCGCAACATCATCGGCAACGCGGTCAAGTTCACGGTCTCCGAAAAAATCATTTTCGAATACGATTTCCGGACGGTCAGTCCGTCCTACGGCACGCTCACCTGCCGTGTGATCGACACAGGGGTCGAGACTCCCGAACGCCGTGAAAAACTGTTCGATCCCTTTATCGGGGACGGCAGCGGGCGCGGCGAGCACGGGCTCGAGATCGGGCTTCCCGTCATTCAGCGGCTGCTGCATCAGATGGGCGGCGGGATTTCCATTTCCGCCAACCGTTCCGGCACCTGTTTCGCCGTCGAGCTCAACAACATTCATTTCCGCCGCGAGACCGTGGTCTTCGTCAGACAGCCGGCCGCCGAATTCAAGCCGCTGCGGCTTCTTCTCGTCGACGACGTGGCCATGAATCTCAAGGTCCTCTCCGCCATGGCCAAAAAACTCAAATGCGACGTCCGCACCGCAATTTCCGCAAAGGAGGCGTTCGTCACCCTGAAAGAATATGCGCCCGACTGGATTCTTACCGACATCCGCATGCCCGACATGGACGGCGTTGAATTCGCCAAAAAAATCCGCCTCAATCCCGATCAGAACACCATCCTCATCGCGGCCGTCACGGCCGATGCCGACCAGGAGGGCGCTTTCCTTAAAACCGTCTTCGACGGCTTCATCGCAAAACCC
>CAZHPP010000207.1:0-6977 GCA_964534535.1 uncultured Victivallales bacterium
GATGACGGAATGTCTTTCGGATACCTCGCCCCTTGGGGCGGGGTAATTCATTTTTGCAGAACTTCCTGTACATTACTACCTGCCGGACATGCAGCCGCAGAACACGGGATCTGTTCCTCGCGGGCAATCCTCCGCCCCTTGGGACGGGATAATTCATTCGGCCTGGAGTATTCTGTCCGGCGGAAGTCATTCAGCCAGGAATTCGGCGGAATAGGAAATCCGGTCGGAGGCGGCACCCGTAAAGGAATTCTGCTCCGGCTGCGGCTGAACCCGCGAAAGCAGCGAAAATCCCGCACGCGAAAGGAACCGGACAAATACGACGGTCTGAAGTTTCGTGGCCGTGAAGGATACGGTCATCCGGGTTCCCTCTTTTTCATAGCGGTATTCGTCCAGCGGAATTCCGGCGGCCTGACAGGCGCGGGAATCCAGCAGAATGGCGGCCTTGCCGGAATCTTTTTCGGGAATGCTCCAGATCTGTCTGACCGAGTCCGGAATTTCCGCAGCGGATTCTGCTCCGGCGGGCGAGCCGGCCGAAGCAGGGCCGAAACTTACGTTCTGGAGATTTGCGGAATCGATCTTCCCGGAAGGCGCTGCGGGAACGGAAGAAAGCGACGCGCGGGTTCCCGCGCTCGGAAGAACATCGTGCCGGACTGCGGCGGATGCCGTTTCCCGCGGCGCGGAATGCTCTTCCTTCGGCGCGAAATACTCCCGGTGAAAGTAAAATCCGAGCAGGGAGGCAATGATGAGAAATCCCGCGGCGCGGCTGAAGACGGAAACCGTATGAATCCAGGGCGCGGCGCGGCGGGAATCCTTTTCTTCCTGGGTGATGCGGTCGGCAACGCGTTTGCGGATCCGTTTTGCAATGGAAGAATCTGAAAGTTCCGGAAGGGCCATGTACTTTGCGACTTCGTCGTCGACGGCCCTGAGCGCTTTCAGCCGGGCGGCGCACTTTGCGCACCCGGAGATGTGCGACTCGATGGTCTGCCGATTGCCGGAGCAGTTGTCGAGATAGGCGGAAAGTTCCTCTTCCGAGGGACAATCCGAACAGGAGGGGATGGTCATGATTTCGTTTCCTTCAAGATTCGTTCCGGAACTTCAGCGCACTTCCGCGGAGGTCAGATAATCCTTCAGCAGTTCGCGTCCGCGGGCCAGCCGGGATTTCACCGTGCCGACCTTGCATTCGAGCTTTTCGGCGATTTCCTCGTAGGGCATGTCGTCGAGGTGCCGCAGGACCATTGTCTCCCTCAGGGAGTCCGGCAGTTCCGAAAGTCCTTTCATGATTCTGTTTTCCATTTCCGAGTTTTCGAGCGAGCGGTCGGGACGCATCCGGTTGTCCGGCAGATTGATCTCCTGCCAGTCGCCGTTGTCGTCCTGAGACTCCGAGATGCTGGTCAGGAGGCCTTCGCCCCGGCGGCGGTTCCAGTGGAACTTGTTCCGCGCCAGATTGACGGCGATCCTGTGCATCCACGTTTCGAAACTGGAATCCCCGCGGAAATTGTCCAGAGCGCGGTATGCGCGCACGAACGCGTCCTGAACCACTTCCTCAGCATCCTGCTTCGAACCGAGAAGTCCGAACGCGGCCCGGTAAAGCCGCGGAGAATAAAGTTCGACCAGACGGTCAAACGATTCTCTGCGGCCAGCCTTGAAGGCCGACACGAGACGTTCCGTCTCTTCGGCCAGAGCCGCTTTTTCAGCTTCTGTTCGCATTTGACATTCCTTCCGAATGAAAGTTCCGTTTCGCGGAGCGATTTTCGCCGTTTTCCGGCGAATTTTTCTTTGACGGAACGGCCCCCCGCCCGCAAAAATCTCCCCCCTGTCCTGAAAATATACACTCATCCGGCACGTTTTTCAATCCCGCGCCGGGATTTTCCTTCGGAAGAATCCGGACGGAGGAAATCAATCAGACGCATTGCGCGGCGCTGATGACAATGCCGGGGATCAGCCCGTGATCTGAAGGACGAGCGCTTCCAGCGCGGCGCGGGAGGGGGCTCCTGTCACCATTGCGCGGTTCGCCCGCGAAATCGCATCCAGGATGCCGGCGAACTCGGAATCGCGGAACCTGCCGCAGGATTCCCACATCCTGAACACCCGGAACGGATGCATGGAAAGCACCGGATTTTGGATCCCGCTCTCCTTGAGCTCCCGCAGCTTTTCCTGAAAGAAGCCGTAATTCGCATGCTCCGGAAACTCCAGCTTTCCCCCCAGACATTTGAGCGCGAGCAGACGCTTGAATTCATTGGAGACGGTGGAAATGATCAGCAGCTCGGGACGTCCCTGCGAGGCTCCTGACTCCTGTTCCAGGGACATCAGAATTTCCGGGATCAGCTTCAATGCGAGCTGACGGTCGCGGGCGGTCAGGGCGGAGGAAAATTCCCATACGACCGCATCCCGGGAGGCGGAGCAGATTTCACGGCAGTCGGCGACGGAAATGCGTTCTTCCTTCCCTGCGTGGCATACGAGCTTGAGCACTTCGTTCCGGAGCCGCGCCAGGTCGGAACCGCAGACGTTGGCCAGCCAGACCGCGGCTTCTTCGGAAAGGACTTTCCCTTCCGCCGCCGCATAATCGCGGGCGGACGAGGCCATCCGCGATCCGAAGTTCCGGTCCTTCGTGTCGATCTTGTCAAACCACTGGAACGAATTTCCCTGCTGTGCTCCGACGGCGGCGCAGGTCTTGTAGAAGGAGCGTTTCCGGTCCGGTCCCACGCCGTCGACCACGGCGGTCATGCCGTCGGGCAGGCCTGCCTTGAAAAGGTCGGCAACGAGGTCGAGCCGGGTCTTCCGCTTTTTGGGGACTTCCTCCTCCTGGGCTTCCTCGAACTTGTCAAAATGACGGAGCCAGACGATCTTCCGGGGAGAGAGAAAAGGCGGAGTCGAAAGCGTGTTGATGAGCGAATCCAGAATCGCGGCAAAGTCTTCCGTGTCCGAATCGCCGCGGATGATTTCCAGATCGGGATTCTCCTCCGGGGGATTCCCGCAGAGCTTGCGCAGGAAGGCTCCGGCGGCTTCATGCACGGCGTCGGAGTCGGCTCCGAGAAAGAAATGGAAGGTTCCGGCCATCGTTCAGTCGAGTCCGGGACGGAATCTGCATTTCGGATCCAGCGCGGCGACCGTTTCCGCGATCAGCTTCGCCGCGTTCTCGGCGTCGTTGAGGTCGCAGAGCTCCACGGGCGTGTGCATGTACCGGTTCGGAATGCTCACAAGCGCGGTGGCGACCCCGGCGCGGGTCATCTGGATCTGCGTGGTGTCGGTGCCGCCGGAGGCTCGGTGCCCGCATTCCAGCTGATACGGAATCTTATGCTTCTTTGCGGTTTCGATCATCCTGCGGAGGACGACGGGGTTCACGTCGGCGTTCTTGGCGAGGATCGGCCCGCCGCCGAGCGTCACGTTGCCCCATTGCTTGCGTTCGATTCCGGGGACGTCGGTCGCGAAGCCCACGTCCACGCCGATTCCGACGTTCGGATCGACGCCGAACGCGCTCGTATGCGCGCCGCGGTAGCCGAGTTCCTCCTGGACCGTTCCGACCGCGTAGACGCCGATCTTCACCTTCTTCAGGGCGAGGAGCCGGAACGCTTCCGCGACCACGAACGCCCCGATCTTGTCATCGAGGCCCTTGGACATCACGCGGGACTTTCCGAAGAACTTGCAGTTCACCTTTGCGGCGATGGGGTCGCCGACCTCGACTTCCTTTTCGACCTCTTCGCGCGAGGAGGCGCCGATGTCGATCCAGAGGTCGGAGATTTCGAGCATGGTTTCACGCTCTTTCGGGGTCTGGAGGTGAATGGGCTTGCGTCCGATCACGCCGGGGATTTTCTTCCCGGAGGCGGTGATGACGTCGACTTCGATTCCGGGGAGCGTGGTCTTGTCGATTCCGCCGACGGCACGGAACGTGATCAGCCCCTGTTCGGTGATGTCGACGACCTGGAATCCGATCTCGTCGTAGTGTCCGGCCATCATGACCTTGAAGGAGGCCTTCGGGTTGAGGATTGCGATGCTGTTGCCCGTGACGTCGACCTCGATGCGGTCCGCATATTTTTCCAGCCCGGCGCGGAAGACCTTCGCGGTGGGGATTTCGAATCCGGAAGGTCCGGACTGGGTAAGAAGGTTTTCAAGGAATTTGCGGCTTGCTGCAGACAGCATGATAAATTTTCCTCCTGCGCTTGATTTTATGCGCGATGCAAGTTATATTTTGAAATCAAAGCATAACTATAACAGGCAAAGCGGAGGAATTCAAGTCCGCCTGCCGCAAAATCGGATTTTTCCATGACCCCAGATGAACTGAAAAACCGCTGCTCCGAGACGAACGAACGCATGATTTCGCTCGAAAAATTTCTCGATATTGCCGGACACAAGACCGAAATTGCCAAGCTCGAAAAAGAGATGGCGCGTCCGGATTTCTGGGACAGCAAGGAAAAGGCCCAGGCCACCGTCCAGCAGCTCAGCACCCATAAAAGCGCCGTCGAACCCTATCTTGCGCTCAAGAAGCGCGTGGGCGATTTCGAGGCGATCGCCGAACTCGCCAAGGAGGATCCCTCCTTCCTGGCCGAGGCCGACACCGAATGGCCCGAACTCGAACAGGAGCTCGACAAGACCGAACTCGTGAGCTTCCTTTCCGGCAAGTTCGACCGCATGAACTGCTTCGTCTTCATCCACGCCGGCGCGGGCGGCACCGAATCCTGCGACTGGGCGTCCATGCTGCTCCGCATGTACCGCCGCTGGTTCGAACGCCGCGGCTGGAAGGACCAGCTCATCGATTCGCAGCCCGGCGACGAAGCCGGCATCAAGAGCGCCACGCTCAAGGTCGACGGCGAATTCGCCTACGGCTACATCAAGAGCGAACGCGGAGTCCACCGCCTTGTGCGCATCTCCCCGTTCGACAGCAATGCCCGCCGCCACACCTCCTTTGCGAGCGTGGACGCCTTCCCCGAACTCAACGACGACATCGACATCGTGATCGACGAAAAGGATCTGCGGATCGACACCTACCGTTCGAGCGGCGCCGGCGGCCAGTATGTGAACCGGACCGACTCGGCCGTGCGCATCACGCACCTTCCGACCGGAATCGTGGTCTCCTGCCAGATGGAGCGCTCCCAGCACAAGAACCGCGCCATGGCGTATAAGATGCTGCAGGCCAGACTCTACGAACTCCAGGAGGAGAAGCGCAAGCAGGAAGCCGCCAACATCGCCGGCGAAAAATCCGAAATCGCCTGGGGCAGCCAGATCCGCTCCTACGTCCTTCAGCCGTATCAGATGGTCAAGGACATGCGCACCGACGTGGAGACCAGCAACACCGCCGCCGTGCTTGACGGCGACCTCGACCAGTTCGTCGAAGCCTGGCTCAAAAAGACGAAATAAGCTGCTCTCCCCGTTCCCGGGGATGAGTGCTTCTTTCCTGTCATCTGCTGCACGGGAGCCGTCTGCTCCCGGCATATTTCTGCGGAATCAAAGTCCTGCGGCATGCAGGTCCCCTGACTCCCTTTCCCACATTTTCTGACGACAAAAAAAGGGCCGGTTCCTTTCGAAACCGGTCCTTTTGAGTCTTTGCGACTTGCCGGATCAGACGAGCGTCTTTCCGGAGATCACGCCGTGGCCCTTGAAGGTGCGGATGGATGGAATCATTCAGGATTTGGCAGGAGGGCCCCAGATATCTTAATAAGGAGGAACTGAAGGAGCACAGGAAACAGGCATTGCCGGGACTGTCGCTGGCCGTGGCATAAAGCCAGCGTGAGCCATCAAAGGCACTCCGACGAGAATGGGCCATCCAGCTCGTCGGAAGTGGAGCGCCGACATGGATCGCGCGGTGTAAAACACAACATAACCTCAGTCGGAGATCATGACTTTTTAAAGTGCAGAACTTGAAAAACACAATCTTTTTTTGCTCTCGCGGAGAACAGGTCGAGAATAAAAAGCCGAAAGCATTCGGGAATAGGAATCTCCGCATTTTTGAGCTTACAGAGAATTTTCCCGAACAATTAAAACACCTCCGAGGATATCTGTGATATGTCAAAAAAAACAGCCCTTGACAATTCGACTTTTTATGCTACAGTATTAATGTATGAGAAAAAATTAAAACATAAATTGGAAAAGCGATGAGCAAGACAGACAAGCGAGCCAAACGCGAGGACATAAAAAAACGCCTCCTTGAATATGCGGCGGTTTTACCGCCCGACGAACGCCTTCCGACAGTCCGTTCTCTAACGCATGAGCTGGGATGCACAACCAACATGCTCAAAAAATGCACGGACGAATTGCTTATGGAAGGTGTCCTTTACCGCAAATCGCGCAAGGAAGGGACGTTTCTGCGCGGCGCAAGACAATTCACCATCGGTCTGGTCATGATGGACCCGGCATACTGCGGATATGTCAACATGCCATGGTGGCTGAGCGGATTCTGCCGGACGTTAGACTCCGGCGATTTCAAGCTCCGTCTCATTCAGACCGCAAAGCTATCTGAACTTCCGGAGCTTATGCGCTGTTTCCTCCTCGACGCCGTTGTGATAAACTGCTATACCTCAAAAAATGCGCTCGAATGCGTATCGCTTTTCAGCGCCGACGAACGCAAACGGGTGATTTTGAACATATTCGCGAAGAACTTGAACGATGCCGCGGATATTGAAAAACTCGGCCGGACAAACATTATGCGCATGGATCATAGACAATATCTTCGCGAATACGTCCGGGGCGGCGCGGCCGCCGGATGCCGTTCGTTCGCACAGCTTAAAATGCCCGGACCGGACGCGGACATTTTCAGCGATGAGGTCAAAAAACTCTCGTTTCCGTGGGAGCCGGACAGGCTGATCGGCGGCATTTCTGAAATCAGGCGAAAGCTGCCGCGGCTTATCGAAAAATACAAAATCGACGGGATTCATTGCGGCGGCGGACGCGAGGAAGCATTGGCCGCCGTGCTGAAAAAATATCCGCGTTTCAAACCGCTTGTCTTCGGCTACGGCTATTCATGGATAAGAAAAAAGATGGCGGAT
>CAZHPP010000208.1:0-6974 GCA_964534535.1 uncultured Victivallales bacterium
CGGCCGCGATTCCCGCGAAAATGCGTCTTCTGAACTGCACGCGCCTTCTGATGCTCACGGTGGAAAGGGAGGTCCGGAAGGGGAAAAACTGTTTTCCCCTCCGGATCATCCGGTCAATCATTCTAAAATTTGTATTTTCATTTTTCCCAGCGCAAACGGACGGGACCATTCGATTTTTCTTTCAGAACCGATTCAAAAAATATTTTGCATCAGGGCTTGAAAATGGAAAAAAATGGAATATATTGGAACAGATTGGAATAAAACGGACAAAATTTTATGCTTGCATTCTGCGGATTCGATGAATGTGTCATCGACGGCAGCGGACGCATTAAATTGAGTCCGCGTGCGATCGAGGACTTCAGAAACAAAGGCGGAGACATCGTGCTAAGGTGTCTGCCGGAAGGCGCCGTCGCCGTGTATCCGGAGGAGATTTACCTCCAGATGCGCCGCGCGGAGGAACACCCCGTGGAGCGCGCTGCGGAAAGTTTCGTGATGCGCCAGAAGCTCCGGATGTTCGGAGGCCTGACGGAACCGGAACGGATTTCGCCGCAGGGGCGGATTACGGTGCCGCCGAAATTCCGCGAATTCGCGGACCTGGCATCGGGAGCCGCGGCCGTGGTGGTCGGAGTCGAGATCGGTGTGGAAATCTGGAACAGGAGCCGCTGGGACGAAGAACAGCGGAAGTACATGGAACACAACCTTGAAAAACGCGAACGCGAGATGAGTTCCGATCTTGACGCGTCCGGAAAACAACCTGAAGCTGGAGGCGAAAATGTCTGACGCGGTGTTTCTTGCGAATCGCGGCCGTTTTGCGGTGTGTCTGCTTTTCGCCGTGATTGCGCTGTTCCTTCTGGGAGCGTCCCGCCTGAACGGCGGCATGCGGCTCCGGAGCGAACGCGCCATTGAACTGGAATTGTGCTCGGGGACGGCATCCGTGTATGCGGGCGCCGAATCCGATGAAAATCGAAAAGGTTTTGTTGCGCTGGCCGTTTCCGATCCCGAGTTCGCGCTCGGGCTCAGCTGCGGAAAGCCCCTGGCCCCCGCCGAGTGAACGGCAGGCACGGAGCTTCCCGATGAATTCTTCTTTTGAAAAGCGCACTGGAATTGTCCTTTCCTTCCTGTTGGCATGGGCGGTCATCACGGCCGCCCATGTCTTTTTTTATACCGTGATCGCTCGCGATTCCCTGCTGGCCGAAAGCCATAAGATCGCCTGGCGCGAAGGCGACCTGCCCGCACTCCGCGGACGCATCCTCGACCCCAATCTCAATGTGCTTGCGCGCGACGAAACGCAGTTTTCCCTGATCTTCCGCACCGAACCCTCTTCCGAAGCGCGGAAAAAGATCATTCTGGACGAAGTTTCCGCCGCGTGTCCGCGCGCCGCGGGGAAGCTCCCGGAAAAGCTCACCGCCGCAGAGGCTTCCGCCCTGAAGCGCATTGCCGCAAAGTATCCCGAACTCGGATTCGAAATGAAAACCATGCGCCGCCGTTCGGACCTCGTTTCCGGCGAACGGCTGAAATCTCTCGAGGAACTCTACAATCCCGTGCTCGCGGGGAAGAACGGCAGGTTCGCCGTCATGCTGGACCGCACCGGACGCTGGCTTCCCGGCTCGCTCAAGGTCCTGCGCGAACCCATTCACGGCAGGGACGTGATCGTGGGGAACGCCGGAACGGAGGCGCCGAAATGAGCGAAGGGCGTCAGACCTATCTGAACCTGGCTCTTGCGCTGGGGATCGTGGGAATCGGCGGGTGCATCGCCATTTACAGCGCGCGGGCCTACGACCCGCAGCCGCTCTACTATGCGCTCCGGCAGCTCTGCTGGCTGGCGGGAAGCGTGGCGGTCTTTCTCGCCGTCACGAGGATCGATTTCTCCTTTTTCCGGAAACACGCCCTGATCCTGGCCGGTGCGGCGGCAGTCCTGCTGACCGCCGTGATGCTCTTCGGAACGCAGGTCAACCACATGCGCGGCTGGTTCCGCATCACGGAAACAATCTATTTCCAGCCTTCCGAATTCGCCAAACCCTTTTTCCTGCTCCTGCTTTCGGCCGCGGCGGCAAAGACGCAATGGAGCGAATTCAAACGCTTCGCAGCGGCCGCCGGAACCGGAATCCTGTTCTGCGGACTCGTTGCGCTGGAACCGGACATGGGGTCCGCCGCGGTATTTGCGGCGGGACTGATCCTCGTGCTGGCGGCGGGAGGCTTCCGCTGGCGGTATCCGCTGGCGGTCTTCCTGGCGGGGAACCTCGGCGCCGCGGCGTTCATTTTCCGGCACACCTACGCGCTCGCGCGGATCCGGGGATTCCTTAATCCGGGAACGTATCTGGAAACGACCGGATGGCATGTGCGACAGTTCCAGTACACGCTGGCGCACGGCGGAATCTTCGGTTCCGAAAGCGGCACCGCCGTCTGGTCGAACACCTATCTTCCGCTTTCGCACAGCGATTCGGCATTCGCCTCGATCGTGGAGGCGACCGGGCTGGTCGGCGGGCTAGTGGTGATTGCCGGGTTCGCGGTGCTCCTCTTCCTGATGCGGCGGATGGCGCTGAAGGCGTCCGATCCCTGCGCGCGGATTTACATCTTTTCCGCCGGGGCGCTGTGTGCGTTCCAGGCGCTGCTCCACATTTCCGTGAACGTGGCGCTGGTGCCCGCGACGGGGCTGACGCTGCCGGTCTTCAGCTACGGCGGAAGTTCGCTCATGGCCACCATGCTGATGCTCGGAATCGCGTGTTCCGCCGCGGCCGGGAACGACCCCTGAATTTTTCCCGGAAGAAAAATAAGGCTGTGTACGAAACGTTGACTGTTTTTTCAGGATTCGGGGGTCCAGGGGGAAACCTCCTTTTTCCCCCTGGTCGACAGGCGTCGACAAAAAACGAGCGCAAAAATTGATTTTTTGCGCAGGGTGCAGGGCTCTTTGAGTCCTGCCGAGGGTTCAAGGGGCGAGCAGCCCATTGGAAATGCATTAAAATCAGTCATTCTGCAGAACAGAGCCGAAAAAAATCCTTCATTTTTTTCATGTGCCGGATTGACTTACAGCAGCTGCAAGGTATATTTTACCTCGAAACGAAACCCTATCCGGAGAGGAACACCTCAACATGATGAACCAGGAAATCACTCTGTCGGCGCTTCTGGTCACGGCCGTGGCAACAGGCGTAATCCATACCATTACCGGGCCGGACCATTATCTGCCCTTCATCGCGATCGCGAAAAGCCGGAACTACGGCTGGTTCAAGACTCTGCTGTGGACTTTCCTCTGCGGAATCGGCCACGTCGGCAGCGCACTTCTACTGGCCGCGGGATTCCTGGTCTTTGCGGAATTCCTTTCCCGGACCCGCCTCGAATGGCTGGAAAGCTGGCGCGGCGACATTGCCGCCTGCGCGCTGATCGGCATGGGCGCCGCAATCCTCATCGGAAGCCTTTACAGCCGCTGGAAAAAACGTCCCCACGAACACCGCCACGTCCACCTCGACGGTTCCGTGACGGTTCACACGCACGATGCCGTCCACGACCATGCGCATCAGGACGAAAAAAGTCTTTCCTACTGGGTCGTCTTCATCATCTTTGTGCTGGGTCCGTGCGAAGCGCTCTTCCCGCTGCTGACGGCATCCGCCGTGCTCGGGACGGCCAGCGTGATCACGGTGGCCGCAGTGTTCAGCATCGCGACGATTCTCACCATGCTCGCGGCGGTCACGCTGGGCGTGCTCGGCCTGAATTTCCTGAGAATCGGCTGGATGGAGCGGTTCGCCTCAGAAATCGCCGGAGCCGCGGTGATGTGCTGCGGACTCGCCATCGTGTTTCTGGGATTGTAAGCCGACCGGGTCAGTATTCGCCGAACGCGCGCTGAATGCGGGACGCTGAAAACTTCTGCTCCAGACACAGCATCAGCAGGATCCGCGCCTTCTGGGCGGAAAGAGTATCGCCGGCAACCGTTCCGAGCAAGTCATCGGAGACCGCCCCGTTCCGATTCACAAAACCGCCCGCGCGCGAACAGCGCACCGCAACGGTTCCGCTTCTGACAAGCTCCGGAATCTTTCTGCGCCATTCCGGGCTCAGATTGCCGTTGCCGACGCAGTCGAGCACCAGTCCGGGAATTCCGGCGAAGCGGTCGAAGATTCCTGCGGGAGCGCCCGCATAGGAATAGACGATTCCGACCTCGGGAAGAGTCTTCAGCCCGGCAACGCGGAATTCGCTTTCCAATGTATGTTTCCGCGCACTGCGGAAATAGATCCGGACTTCGCGGTCGGAGACGATTCCGAGCATTCCGGATTCGCGGGGAACGAACGAATCGGGGCGCTGGGCGTTGCGTTTGCAGGCCTCCCGCGCGCCGGCGAGCACGCCGTTCATGCAGATCATCGCGCCGAGCCCGGAAACAGAATCCGAGGCCGCCGCGAGAATCGAATCGTAAAGATTTTTCGGGCCGTCCGCGCTCAGGGCCGAGGCCGGACGCATGGCGCCCGTGAGGATCACCGGCTTTGCGCTGTGAACGGTCAGGTTCAGGAAATAGGCCGTCTCTTCGAGCGTATCCGTTCCGTGCGTGACGACGATTCCGTCGTCGCCGGAGTTCAGGCAGGATTCGACGTGTTCCGCGAGGGCGGTCCAGTCGCCCGGAACAAGCCCGGCGCTTTCCGCCGGATGGAAGTCGTCAGGAACGAGCTCGATTCCGTTTCCCGGGGAAGGGATCGCGCGGATCAGCGCGGCCGTGTTCAGCACGGCCGGCCGGTAGTTCGTGGCGGAGGCCGGATCGGAACCCGTTCCGGCGATCGTTCCGCCCATTGCCACAATGCGGATCCGCTTCACGGGAAAGAATCCTTACATGTTGACGGACTGTTTCTGCGGACGGAGCTGCGGGAAGAGGATCACATCCCGGATGCAGTCCTGTCCGGTGAGAAGCATGACGAGGCGGTCGATGCCGATTCCGAGACCGCCCGCGGGGGGCTGTCCGTGCTCCATGCCGCACATGAAGTCTTCGTCGATGACCTTCTGGAGTTCGCCCGTGCGGTCGTTGAGCTTGGCCTGATCGAGGAAGCGCCGGCGCTGGTCGATGGGGTCGTTGAGCTCGGAATAGCCGGGGGAAAGCTCCTGCCCGTTGATTTCGAGCTCGTAGACGTCGACGACCGTGGGATCGTCCGCGCATTTCTTCGCGAGCGGGACGAGGTATTCGGGCATCCGGAGCACAAAGGTGGGCTGGATCAGCGTATGCTCGATCGCCTTGTCATAGACTTCCTGGGTGACTTCGAGGTCGTTGAAGTCGGCGGGAATCGAGAGACCGAGTTTTTCCTTTGCGCGGGCGGCCTTGTCGTCGCGCGAAAGCTCGAACCAGTCGTCGCCGGCATGTTCCTTTATGAGGTCGCGGTAGGCGACTCTGCGCCACGGGCGCTTGAGGTCGATCACGTTGCCGTTCTCGTGCTTGATCTGGAGCGTGCCGATCACGTTCTGCGCGAGCGTGGTCACCATCTCCTCGATCAGGTCCATCATCGTGCGGCAGTCGCCGTAGGCCTGATAGATTTCGATCGCGGTGAATTCGGGGTTGTGGCGGCGGGACATGCCTTCGTTGCGGAAGTTGCGCCCGATTTCGAAGACTTTCTCGAAGCCGCCGACGAGCAGGCGCTTGAGGTAAAGTTCCGTGGCGATGCGCATGTACATTTCGCAGTCGAGCGCGTCGTAATGGGTCTTGAAGGGCTTGGCCGCCGCGCCGCCGGGGATGCTGTTCAGCATGGGGGTTTCGACCTCCATGAAGCCCTTGGCCTCCAGGAAGCGGCGGATTCCGCTCAGGATGGCGGAGCGCTTCTTGAAGATTTCGCGGCTTTCGTCGTTCATGATGAGGTCGAGATAGCGCTGGCGGTAGCGCTGCTCCACGTCCGTGAGGCCGTGGAATTTTTCGGGCAGCGTGCGGAGCGACTTGGCGAGGAGCGTGATCTTGTCCGCGCGGACCGTGATTTCGCCGGTCCGGGTCTGGAACACGACTCCGTCCACGCCGACGATGTCGCCGATGTCGAAATGCTTGAAGAGCTTGAAGAAGTCCTCGCCGACGGCATCGCGGGAGACGTAGATCTGCATGCGGCCGGAGGAGTCCTTGACGTCGGCGAAAACGGCCTTGCCCATGGCGCGGAAGGCGGTCATGCGTCCGGCGATGCGGACGGCAGGCTCCTTTTCGGAGCCGGGGACGAAGAGTTTTTTCGCCTCGGCGGTGAGGATTGCCCCGTCGAACCGTTCTCCGTAGGGATTGATTCCCGCGGCGCGGAGCTCGTCGAGTTTTGCTTTTCTCTGTTCGAAGATGACTTCCGGCTTGAGTTCAGCCGCCGGTGCGCTGTTGTTCTGCGGTTCCGCCATGGCATATTTCTCCAAATATAGTGCTGTTATGGTTTAACCTGATAATATACACTTCGGGCATCTCTTTTGCAAGATGCCGGAAAATTTCTCTTGACGATTCCGGAAAAGTGTGGTATAATTTAAACAGAAAACAACGAAAGGAGCGTTTCCAAATGTCAGTCTGCATCAATCATCCGGATACCGAGGCCGTCGCCCGCTGCGCCGCCTGCGGGAAACCCATCTGCGAAGCCTGCATTGTTCCCGGAAACGGGAAGGACTACTGTTCCGAAGAATGCCGCAGCCGCGGACTTGCCGCCGCGGCCCGCTCCTCCGACGTGATTTCCAGGGGCGCGAAAGCGGATCATGCCGCGGCGATCCGGAAAATCGTCTGGACCGTCATCCTTCTGGCCGTGATCGCCGCGGGGGCCTGGTACTACATGTCCCACAAGGACGAGATCAATGCCAAGGCGAACCAGATTGAGAAGAAGGTCAAGGCCGCCGGCGACGAAGCGGTCCAGAAGACGAAGCAGGGCATTCCCGGCGATTCCAAGTACAAGCGCGAGCGCGAAAAACTGGTCGAGTGAGTTTTTCCGCGGACGGCAGATCTCTATGGCTGCCGTTCCCGGCTCTGCATACGAAAAGTGCAATGCCCCCCCTGTCCGGGTGAGCAT
>CAZHPP010000209.1:0-6940 GCA_964534535.1 uncultured Victivallales bacterium
CGTATTTCCGCGTCATGAATTCACGGAGTTCCGGCAGGAGCCGGTCCATGTCCGCCTTTTCCCGGACGGAATCCGCGAGTGTGCGCGCCTCCTCGAGAAGCGGGGCTTCGTCGCTGTCCAGCAGGGTTCGCAGGAACGAGCGCTGCCGGAGACAGGTTCCGCGGGAAAGTTCCGGGTGCCTGCGGTTCTGGTCCCAGGCTGCGTCGACGGAAAAACGGAACGCTTCCTCCGCATTTTCCAGATACCGGCCGAGTCCGGTGTTCATGCGAACTCGATATAGCCGCTGGAACCGTAGCGGAAATGAATCTGCTTCGATTCGACCGCGGAAAGGTCTGCGGCGATGCAGACGGCATTGCTGAGATAGCCGGAATAGGCGTCCTGCTGCGGGAAGAACGAACGGTCCTTCATCATGCGGATGAGGTTCATGGCATGGGTGGTGTCGCCGCCGTTGTGTCCGCCGCTGACATGCATTTCTGAAAAGTCGAACTCTTCGGTTTTTCCGGAGTCGTTCCGGACGAGCCGGAGTCGGTTGGAGTCGATGTTGCCCCAGATGCGGCCGCGGGTCCCGATGATGTGGAGATTGCGTCCGGACTGTTCCCCCAGGCAGTTGAAGGCGAGCGTGAAGTTGGCGACCGCTCCGCTGGCGTAGCGGATGGAAACGACCTGGTTGTCGAAGACGTCGTTGTCGGAATTGTAGATGCAGGTGTCGGCCTCGACTCCGAGGGTGGACTGGAGCCCGGAGTCGCCGGCGGCCGCGCTGAACGGAGGATTCCGGAAATAGAGACAGGATTTTTTCACCGGGCATGTTCCGCATTTTTCCGGGAGGAGCGGATTCGCGCGGAAGAGGAGGCGTCCGCCGAAGGAATTCACGGCGACGGGGCGCGACCCCATGAACCAGTTGAGAAGGTCCATGTCGTGGCTGGATTTTTCCATCATGGAGCCGCCGGACTTGGCCTGATAGCGCCGCCAGACCGAGCGCAGGATGATCGAGGAGACGCCCGGGGACGCCAGTTCGTCGGCCTGAATGGAAAGGATTTTTCCGGCCGCGCCCGAATCCAGCAGTTCGCGGACTTTGCGGTAGAACGGCGTGGAACGCAGAACGAAACCCACGATGATCTGCGGATGGAATTCGCGGACTGCGTCGAGAATTTTTTCACTGTCCTTCATGGTGGTCGTGAGGGGCTTTTCCACGAGGATGGGGATTCCGCGGCGGATGAAGGCGAGCACGACTTCGCAGTGCACGAAGTTGGGCGGGGTCACGACCACGCCGTCGAGCGATTTTTCCTGTTTTTCGAGTTCATGCCAGTCGGCGTACCAGCGGCATTTTTCCGGATTGATTCCGGAAGCCCGGCACATGGAGAGAAAATTTTCGCGGGAAGGATCCGCCCCTGCGGCGATTTCCACTTCGCCAGAGGCCGTGAGAGGCTTCGCATAGGCGAGGCTCCGCGCTCCCGTTCCGATGATTGCAACCTTGAATTTTCGTGACATGGTTCAGTTGTTTCCTTTCAGAGAAATGAGGGTCCGGATCGAACGGTCTTCGCCGACTCCGGGCGCGAATACAGTTTTCAGGTTCAGCAGGCCGTCGTAATAAAGTTCCTCGAAGACGCCGTACGTGGCGGCTGCGCGCATTTCCAGGCCTCCGCCGGGGAAAAGCGGGGCGGCTGCATGGTCCGTGACATGCGCCAGTAGCGTTCCGGGATTTTCCCGGATCCACCGGAGGACCGATTCCCGCAGTCCGCACGGAATCCGCGTGTCCACGGAAAATTCCTTCGAAAGCGGGAAAGTCGAAAACGTTTCCGCCGTGACGTCCGAAACGGAATCGGGCGGCACTTCGATCAGACGGCGCCGTTCCGTGCCGAACGCCAGGGCGCAGGTGGAAAGATGCGCGCCGTCCCCGGAAAAGCAGACGCACATCCGCTGGTTCATGTTCGCAATGTAGATATGGCCCGGGCGGTCGCGGAAAAGATAAAGCGTGACGGACTCCTCCCGGATCTTCAGTGCCGTTTCCCGGACCGCGAGGAGCGGGTCGCCGCAGGAGCGGCAGGCCGATGCGGCGGTTTCCACGGCGAGATCGGAGATGTGCACCTGCGAACCGTCCTTCAGACTCGGGGATCTGCGCGTCTGCGGATGGAAGTCCGCGCTGGAGAAATGGACTCCAGAATCCAGGAGCGAATTGCCCAGCGCGTCGAGTTCCGCTCCGTTTCCGGAAAAGATGCCGGTGCTTCCCTGCGAAACGCACAGGACCGAGCCGTCTGCACTGACGAACGGGTGTGCGCGGCTGGAATCGCCTCCGCTGCCGGTCCGGCTGTGGAAAAGTCCCGTGGTTCCGGGAAGGTCGTCTGTCGAAAAACGCTGTTCCCAGACCGCGGAGCATCCGGTCGTCTTATGGCTCCGGAGGACTCCGTCGGGGCCGAGCACGCCGATTCCGGTGTAATATCCGCTCCAGAGTCCTTCCATCCGTTTCCCTGCGGCGAGCAGGAGCGGCGCCGCGGAGCGGCTGCCGATGTATCCGCACATGACGCACATGGGTCACATCCTCCTCAGATCGAGCTGCATCCAGCCGGCCGCGGTGCCGCCCATGACGGCGTCATGGAGTTCGCCGCGGATGTCGTTCAGCAGCAGAAGATTTTCATAAGCCTGAATGGCGTCGTCCTGAATGGACGGGCTTTTCACATAGGAATCGGAGCCGAAGACCATTTTCCGGAAATTGTTTCCGGAAGAGTCGCGGCAGAGCAGGTCGGGCTTCATCAGACGCCCCAGTTCCGCGGGGGAGACGTCCTGGAACGCACCGCAGCCCGCCAGGTCGAAGCAGAGGTTCGGATGCATCCGGACGAGTCCGGCCGCGAATTCGCGCCAGAGGGCCGTTCCGAGGTGGGCCATGACGATGTGCATTTTCGGGAAGGAGCGCGCGATCGCGTCCAGCCTGAGCGGCTGCATGTTGTCGAGCACGGGACGCCGGAACTTCACGTCGGCGGAATTCGGCCGGTAGGAGCCCGTATGGAACAGCGCCGGAAGCCCCAGCTTTTCGATTTCTTCATAGAGCGGCATATAACTTTCATGGTCATAGCCGTAGTACGGATAGATGAACTTGAATCCGCGGGCGCCCATGCCTGCGTATTTCCGGGCAAGCGCCGGATCGGGCGGCGTGTCCCACAGGTCGATCTTGACGAGCGGCACCAGGCAGTGTGGAAATTTTCTGCAGAGCGCGATCACGTCCTCGTTCGGGAGAAAGTCATGTCCGCCGTAATGGAGTCCGCCGGAAAGGGCTGCAACTGTCTGGTTCTTTTCGCAGGTCTCGACGAATCTGCGGACTTCTTCCGGATCGCCGGAATTGCAGTGGGAGTGGAGGTCAAGCCGGATCATGTTTCACGCCGTCCTTTCAGAATTCAGCCAGGAAGAGTCTGCCGCGGTCGGATTTGAAATCGAAGGACATTTCATTTCCGGAGACCGGCATGGCTTTGCCTGAAGAGCATTCGATGACGCGCTTCGGGGGATTCGGGAAGGTCACGGAAACCGTTTTCCCCGCGTCGCCGGCATAGTTCGAGGCATAAAAAAGCACTTTTCCGCCGAGTCTGAGGGCCTTGAGCCGGAAGGAGTCCGAACTTTTCTTCAACCCGTAATACCGTTCCCCGTCCACATAAAAATCTTCATAGGGGACCGCGATCCTCATTGCTTCCACGACGGGGGCAAGGGTCGGGGCGTTGAAGAGAGTCGCTCCGGCATAGAAGACGATCATTTTCGGTTTCTGCATCAGTGAATCAAGGACCTGATACCTGAGCATCACTTTGTCTTTCGGAGCGATCTCGTGCCCGTAGCCGCCGGAAAGCAGCACGGGCACGGTGACGTCCCTGCCGATGTACCGGTCATACATTTCCAGCGCCTCTGCGGGTTTTGCCGATTCGGGGACGCCGTTCCAGGCATAAGCCATGATCTCAATCAGGTCGCAGTGTCCGGCGAGCAGGCGGTAGTCGAGATATCCGGTTTCCCGGATGCTTTCGGCGGACGGGAAATCTTTGCCTGCGCCCTGAATGCAGGTCAGCAGCATCGGCTTCATGGTTTCGGGATATTTTCCCTTCGCCAGCGCGAGTCCTTCGTCAAACGCCTTGCGGTAGAGAGAATACCAGTATGCGAGACGCGAACATTTGAAATCGACCCAGTGCCTGTACATTCCGGGATTCGTTTTCTTCTCCTTTACGATGAGTTCCGGTTCCCGGTATGCGGTGCCTTTGCGGTTTTCTGCGAGCCACGCGCGGAAAAGTTCCTTCGTCTTCGGAGAATAGTCGATCTTGTCGCAAAGCATGTTGGTCAGTTCGTCGTCGTATTCGACGGAAATCCCGGACGCCGCGCAGAGACGAGTTCGTTCGAGCGTCCCGGCGATGGCGGGTGCGTCGGCGTCCAGTGCGAGAGAGATGATGCCCGTCTGGCTCCCGCTTTCGTCGTGGACGGCCTTCCCGTCCATGCCGACTGCCAGGTCCTGTGCGCGGATTCCTTGATACTGTTCGACGACGGCGGAAATCATGAAGCCCCTGGCATAAGCTTCCCTGCGGAAGGCATCAAATTCGGGATCCAGCCAGGGTCTATGCCACATGCCCAGATAATTGAATCCGCACTGGCGGAAAGTCTGGAGTCCGCCGGGAAAGGAACGGTACAGCATGCGGTACGGCAGATAGCTCGGTCCGACGAAAATCCGTCTGAAGGGGCGGGCCGGCTTGATTTCGATGTGCCGGAGCGCGATTTTTTCCGGAAGCTGTTTTTCGCCGTTGTGCTCCAGATAATATTCGCAGACGGATTCCGTGCCGGGCTTGAACGTTCCGGGAGCGGCCTTCACAAAAATCATGTACTGGTTCCCGTTCAGGCTGTAAAGATACGCTTCATAATCATGAATCTTCACCCCCCTGACGATGCGTGTGCCGGTCTGTTTCCAGGTCAGGAACTTTTTCCCCCAGAAGGCGGGGTCGTTCCAGTCCGGCCCCGCACGGTGCGAGGTCATTCCTTCGACGGCGATGCCCTCGGGCAGCGAAAAATGGAAGACTGCGGGCGGACGGTCGTTCGGGATCGCAAGATTCTTTCCGCCGATCCGGAATGTGACCGGCGTCGGAATGCTTCCGGTAACGCCCTCCTGCATGTATTCGGCGCGGATCATGTGGGCGGTGGAGATGTCCACCGCTTTCGTCTGCCTTAGCGCGGCGGCCTCGAATTTCTGCGGCGCATAGCGGGAATCCGTGGTCAGAAGCAGGGAGTCGATCAGCATCCGTCCCTTCGGACGGAACGAAAGCTGCTGTGCGCCGCCCTTCATCGGGAAGGAACCGCAGAAGACCCAGGTATATTTTCCCGGACCCGCATATTTTCCCGACTTGTCGGTTTTCTCGTTCCCCGGAGTATCGATGAAAACAAAAAATTTGTCATTGCGGAAAATGAGGATTCTCGGACATTCCAGATAGCCGTAGACGCGCACCCAAAGGTGCCACGTGCGTGTCTTTTCCGCAAGGGTCGCGTCGTCATAGACCGGATCGATGTGGAAGTTCCAGTCAAGACTGCGCTTGTCCAGACAGACTCCGCCGCGGCCGGAATAATAGTCCGGCGCGAGTTCTTTTCCCCACGGGGAAACCGGCGTGATCCTGTCAATGTCTTCGGCTTCGCGCCAGATGAATTCCGCATTCGCGTCAGGGACGGAGGAGGGCTTTTCCGCGGTCAGCGAAAGATTCCGGTACTCCACGCTTCCCTTCGACTTGACGAGCTGTGCGTAAACATGAAAGGACTCCGCATTGTAGCGGATCCGTTTCGTCTCTGAAAACTTTTTCCAGGAATCGGAAGGAGTCAGCCAGAGGTTCAGCCATTCCCGCGGCTGAAGATCGTTCTGGTACACGGAACGGCACATCACGTTCGCCAGAACGCCTCCTCCCTGGGAAGCGGCGATGTCTTTGGTGCGGTATTCGCCTGAAAAGGTCAGAACGCTCCCCGCGGGATACCGGTTACGGTTCGACTGAATCAGGATGCCGCAGGCGTTCGAATCTCCGCCTGCGATCGTGACGGAGCCGGGTGTTCCCGGATTCAGGCGGTATTGGACGTTCGTTCTGTTCTTCTGAAAGCTCCAGTCCGCCGGGACTCCGTCCTTCGAGACGGAAAAGCCGCGGTTCGTCAGGAGTTCCTCCGCGCCGGATGCGGAAAGTGCGAGAAACAATGCGGCGATGCCGCAGACGGCTGTTCGGTTCATGAGAATTTCCCCTTCCTGAGGTTACTTGTTCGGGACCCATGCGGTCGACGAGGCGTCGTCGTAGGGAGCGGTCTTGGAAAAAGCGTCACTGTCGCTGTTGACCACACGGACGCCGGCGGCGTGTCCGTCGAAGAATCCGATGTTCGCGGTTCCGCTGTGCCATGCGAAGTAACTGACGTTCTGTCCCTTCTGCGGATAAACACTGTAGCTCATCAGATTGACGCGCTTGTCGCGGGTGTCTCCCACATAGACTTTGGCGGAGGGATTCCTGACCTGTCCGGCTTTCCACTGGCATTTCTTCGCCATGGATGAATCCCGGAAGGACCAGAAATAATGAATTCCATAGGTCAGCCCGTTATAAAGATGATGCTGGGCCGATTTTCCGGAACGTCCGAGAGCGGTCGGGCAGATGTAGATGCTGTTTTTCTGCTGGCTGTTTGTCCGGTTTTCCTGCGTGTATCCGAGAATCCGGAAGAGTGCATAATACGAGTTGGAAATGGAAAGCAGACTTGAAGACGTTTCCCCCGCCAGGTTGTAGTTCTCGTCCTGTAACGTATAGGCGAGCGAATGGGTCATGACGGCTCCGTTGTAATCGTTCTGATAAAAGAGCAGCTGCTGTCCAACCTGCTTCAGGTTCCCCATGCAGCTGATGCCGCGCGCCTTTTCCCTTGCCGCATTCAATGCCGGAAGAAGCATGCCTGCCAGGATCGCAATGATCGCAATCAC
>CAZHPP010000210.1:0-6930 GCA_964534535.1 uncultured Victivallales bacterium
ATCCACCGACAGGAGCATGAAAAAATGAAAGACCTTCACTCGAAAATCACGACGGAAAACGGCATCCTCTTCTGGAAGGACAGAAAAATCCCGCTCTTTTCCGGAGAATTCCATTACTGGAGGGTTCCGGCGGACCACTGGAAGGATGTTGCCGACCGCATTCTGGAACTCGGACTCAACATGGTTGCGACCTATGTTCCATGGAACTATCATGAACTGAAGGAGGGAGTCTTCGACTTCACGGGCAGGACTTCGCCTACGCGGAACCTGGACGGCTTTCTTTCCCTGATGGCCCGCAAGGGACTTTACGTGATGATTCGCCCGGGGCCGTACATCTATGCCGAATGGCCGTTCGGCGGTCCGCCGGAACGCGCCACAAAGTTTGCCCGGCTCGACCCCCGCTTCCTGAAGATGAGCGGAGTCTACATCGACGCCGTTTCCAAGGTGATTGCGCCTCATCAGATCACCCGCGGCGGCAGCGTGATCCTCTGCCAGTCGGACAACGAAACCTATCCCGAGCTTGAGCGCTGCGGCACGGAATGCGGCGCGTTCGCAAAGGACGGCGACTTCAAGGACTTCCTGCGCCGCCGCTACGGCAATGACATCGCCGCGCTGAACCGTGCCTGGCATTCGGAATACCGTTCGTTCGCCGAACCGTGCCTGTTCTTCCACGAGGCGATCGTCGACACCGGACTGCCCATGGCCGAGCGTCTGCTTCCGGACACCCCGTACCGCGTCCGCTACTATGATTCCCTGATGTTCATCGGCGACTATGCGGCGCGCCTGGTCGGTACGATCGGGGCGCGGCTCCGCAAAAACGGAATCGACGTTCCCCTCACGGCGAACGGATGGTCTCCGCTCTATCAGGACTTCAAGGTCATGACGGATACCGTGGACCTCTGCGGCTCGGACATTTACCCCACCCTCTACATGAAGGGCGGCGGCACCGTCAACGGAATCCGGGACGACTGGTTCTACAACGTGGACATCATCAAGCAGCAGGAGGCCGATTCCCCGCGCGGCAACGCCTGGTCCGCCGAATTCGAGTGCGGCGCGCTGAATTCCGGATCGACCACCGCGCAGCAGCACCGGTTCATCACGCTTTTTTCCGTGGCGAACGGCCTGAAGGGGCTGAACTACTATATGCTGGTGAACAGGGACAACTGGGCCTATGCGCCGATCAACGAGTGGGGGCGTCCCACCGAAAACTTCGCGCCCCTCCAGTCGGCGGTCGCCGTGGTGAACAGACTGAGGCCGTGGGAGTGTTCGATCCGGAACGACTTCGCCCTGTTCGCGTGCAAGGCGCACCGTCTGATCGACCCCGGCAACTTCAAGACCGTGTTCGACGTGCTGAAGACCGGAACTTATACTTACCGCTACTTCAATCCGGAATCCGCCGATGCGCCGCAGGAAAAAATTCTGCTTTACGCCGGCGGCGACTGGATTTTCCGCTCCGACGCCGAAAAGCTCCGCCGCTATGTGAAGAACGGCGGCACGCTGATCGCGTTCAACCGCTTCCCGTGCGCCGACGAGTTCGGCGCGCCGCTGGAACTCGGATTCGTCGAGCCCGACGGCGTGCGCCCGACCTTCGAGCCCGTCGGAATCACCGCGGGGAAGAAGATGCTCCGGCTCACCGGACGCGGGCACATGGGCGCCAAGGTGAATTTCTTCTACTACCGCGGGGTGAAGGATGCCGAACCGCTGACCGTGACGCTTTCCCGCGATTCCTCCGATCTTCTGATCCGGATCCGGAACAGCAATCTGGAATCCTTCGAGTTCGGATATATCCGGAAATCCGGCAAAGGCCGGATCGTGCACATCGGCTGCGGAGCCGATTCCGAGGTGCTGCGGCTGGTGCTGGAAAGCATGGGCGTGAAGCCTGCGGTCGACTCTTGCGAGAAGGAGGTCGACTTCGCAGTCTTCGACCGTGCGGACGGGAAGCATTTCCTTTCCGTCCTGAACCGCTCTTCCGTTCCGCAGCGTGCGGGATTCCGTCTGACCGGACTTGACGGGAAAAAACTCCGGAATCTGGAAAGCGGCGAGGAAATTCAGATCGAAAAGAAAGGCGTCACCACGCTGACGGCAAAGCCCGTCGACGTCGGATTCTGGGAAGTCCTGTAAAAATCAGGAAGAAAGGAAGAAACGGGCGCGGAATGATTCGTTCCGCGCCCGTTCTTTTTAATTGAAGCGGTTCCAGAGCGTCAGGAAGGACTTCGAGACGCTGGAATCATACGGCGAATCGAGCGCTTCGGCAAGGTTGATGAGCACCTTGCGGCGCGGATGGGTCCGGAGCGGAAAGACCGAAGGCAGACTGCGGCAGTAGCACAGATTCAGCAGAATGGCTTTCCAGGTCTTTGAAAAGGAAAGGAATTCGGGACGGCGGGCCAGGAGTTCCGCATTTTCCAGAGCCGTTCTGCCATGGGTGCCCGTGGCGTCCTGCGTGAAGACGGAGAGGGATTCCTTCCAGAGGCGCGTGACTTCTTCGCAGCGTCCGACCAGCCCGGAAGAGTCGAAGGAGAGCGGCGGCGTATATTTTTCCTCAAGCGCATGGCTGTAAAGATTCATGAGGCCTTCCGGCAGCCCGGAAAGTCTGGAAAGTTCTTCCGCGCGCTTCATGCCGGCGCGGCGGTAGAGATGGCGTCCGATGAGGATGGCGTCGCCGCATCCGAGCACGGCTTTCCCGAGATTTCTGCGGACGAAGTCGGCGTCCTCCGGGGAAAGCGGCTTCTGGAAGCGGAGCATGGAAAGATAGATTCCTGCGCCGCGGTTCAGCAGGAGCCTTCCGCCTTCGGAGAAGGGGATTTCCTTCCAGGGCAGGCGCGGCACGGAATCCAGTGCGGAATCGCTTCCGAACACGGTGAAATGTCCGGCCAGGAGTTCCTGGATCATCAGAGTTTCGAAATTTTTGCAGTAGTGGGAAAGTTTCTGCGGGGGAGTGAAATCGACGGAGAGCTTCAGCCTGGAGGTCCATTCGCCGGAGAGGGAATCGAAGAATTTTCTGAGTTCCGGTCCGTTCGCGGAATCGTTCACGAGGACGAAGAAATCGAGGTCGTTGTAGAGGGAGCCGTCGGTCTTGGCGCCGCCTTCGCCGCGGCCGTAGCCTCCGCCGAGGAGGACAGCTTCGATGGAAGCGGCATCGGGGCAGGACGCAATTTCACCGGAAATCGCGGCGAGGGCGCCGGAAAGAGTTTTCTCGGCGGCTGGATTGCCGTGAAAGGTGAACTGCTGGAACGTCATTTTGCCAGGGCGATCATGAGTTCGTACTGCTTGAAGAATTCCACGCTGGCCGTTTCGCATGCGGCGATGTCAAGCGCCTTTGCGGCGGCGTTGAGCTGTTCGAGGGCTTTCACGATTTCGTTGGCGCCGATGGTCTTGGAGCAGCCGAACAGCGTGTGCGTGATGGCGCGGATCTTCATGAAGTCCTTGGCCGCGATGGCCGGCTTGACCTGGGCAGCCTGTTCCTTCAGCGTGACGATGAACAGGCTGAACACCTCGTCCGCATCGGCTCCCGTCAAGCCGAGGGTTTCTTCCATGTACTTGTAAATCTCTTCCTTCATTTCGAATTGTCCCCGCTTTGTGTGCTGATGATGAACTTTGTATCGTTGAGTCCGCAGTAGGTGCTGCGGTTGATGCTTTTTGCAATCTGCCGGATGATGGCGAGTCCCCGGCCGGAGGTGCCGCGTCCGCCCAGAAGGGCTTCGGTCTTCTTCGTGTCCGCCGCGTCCTCCTTGAATTCCCAGAACCGCCCGCGGTCGCGTCCCTGGATCACAATGTCGTCGGAATCATGGATGTCGACGGAGAGGTTGATCTTGTTCTTGGCGGATTTCGTGCCCTGGATTCCGTGGAGGATCACGTTGTTGAGATATTCGTGGATGAGCAGTTCGATTTTTGCGGAAAGTTCCGGCGAGGGATAGAACTTGCGGACTTCGGCGGAAACGGCCTGCGCCGCCTTGCCGACTTCCGGAAGCATGGCCGGAAACAGGAGGTCCATGTGCCGCGGGTTCCGGATGTTCTTCTGGAGCGCCACCACGCAGATGTCGTCCGTGATCTGGTCGTACTGCATCTGGATCAGGGAATGGAGAAGGCGGTAGGGCAGGGTGACCACGTCGGCGTCGCAGGAGAGCACGCCCAGGATGTTGAACATTTCCTCCATGGAGAGTTTTCCGCCCTGCTTCATGTTCAGGTCGAAGATGCCGTCCGTGAGGCCAACGATGATCGTGTCGTCCTGGAAATCGGCTTCGCAGGTGTCGGCTTCGGAATATTTTGTGGCGGGGAACCATCCGATGGGGATTCCGCCTTTTTCCCAGCCGCCGATTTTCCAGGTGCTTTCATTTTTCGCGGAACAGGCGAGCAGACCGGGGTGTCCGGCGGTCTGAACCGTGATGTGGTTCCTTGCAAAGTCGATGACCGCAACGAGGCTCGTCATGTACGAAGTCGATTCCAGTTCGTTGCAGAAGAAGCTGTTGAGGTCGTTCAGAAGTTCGTGCACCTTGAAGGTCTTGCCGATGGCCGAAACCTTCAGGAACGCCTGAATCGCGGACATGTACAGCGCCGCGCTGATTCCGTGTCCCACGATGTCCCCGATGAACAGAAGGTAGCGGTCCTGGTCGATCCTGAAGAATTCAAAGATGTCGCCGGAAACCTTGGCGAACGGACGGTAGAGCGAGGAAACCGTGACCTTGCCGTCCATGAGGCACCAGTCGGGGAGCAGGATCTTCTGGAGGTCGCCGGCGAGGGTCAGTTCGGATTCCAGCTTTGTGTAATATTCGGTGGTCTGCTTTTTCGTGCGGGCGATCGTGACCACTTCCATGACCTTGCTGTTGAGCAGTTCCTTGTTGAAGGACTTGTTCATGTAGTATGTGTAGGGGTCCCAGGAAATCTGGTTCAGCATGGTCGTGCTGAAATCCTCGACGAGCGAGGTGAGGAAGATGATGGGCCGCTCCTTGTCGAGTTCGCGCAGAAGCTTGCGGAGCTCGAAGCCGTCGAGCACGGGCATCATCACGTCGAGCAGGACCACGTCGAAATACTGTTTCTTGAACTGCTGAAGCGCATCCACGGCGTTGACGCACCCGAGGATGTCATAGTCTTCCGGCGGAAGGCATTTTTTCAGGAGCATCAGGTTGAATTTCTCGTCGTCGACGGCCAGGACTTTGATTTTTTCTTTCATCGATTCCATTCTTTCCGGCTCTTCATTCCGATTTCAAATAATATAGTTGAATAGGGGGGAAAAGTCAAATCCGGACGCGTGAAAAACTCCGCCTCAGCATTCCGCCAGCTTTTCGTATGCCGCGATCTTGCGCGCGAACTCTCCGGCCAGCCAGGTTTCCGCGAACGGCTTGTAATAGCAGCCGCTGCCGATTCCCGCGGAGGAGGCTTTTTCCACGCTTTCCGGGAGACGCCGCAGAAGTTCCTTCATGAGCCGGATCCCGCGCCGAAGCTCCCCTCTGTCCCCTGCAATGCGGCCTTCCGCAAAATGACAGAGCGCGTCCTGCTGGAGGGACATGAGTTCCAGCGAACAGGATTCAAATTCCGCGCGCAGGACTTCCGAATGTGCAAGCTTCTTCAGCTTTTCCGGGAACTTCTTCGAATCGGTCTCCAGCCGGGCCGCGGCGGAGGCGAGCATCTTTGCACAGGAGGCGTAGGCGCGGACCCGTCCCAGGCGGAACGGGGAACAGTCTTCCGGAAGCCAGCGGCTGTCCATGCCGGAGATTGCCGGATCGGCTCCGCAGGTTTTCATGGCCTCTTCGAAGATTTTCCCGCGCGCTTCGAGCCATGCGCGGAAGGGGGCGGCGCATTTTCCTGCGAAACGCCCGGTCAGTTCCTGTTCAAAGGATTTCGTGCTTATTCCGGAATCCCAGGCGGCGGCGGCGAAAATCAGCATGTTCCACGGCGGCTGCGGCGCATTCCCGCCCACCTGCAGGGTCATGTTCGATTCAATTCCGGCATGCGCATAGCAGCGCCAGTCGGCAAGGATTACGTCCGGAAGATACGGGTACATTCCGCGGAACAGGATCTGGTCGCAGTAGTATTCGAAGGTATGCGGGTCCCGGCATGCGCGGAAGGCCCTGAGATTTTCCCGTAGCGACTTCAGATAGTTCCGGTTGAGTTCGCAGGACGGATCGTCGAGCGCATGGCCGTAGCACCGTTCGCGCGGCGCGAACAGCAGGAAGTTCCCTTCCGGATCGGGCGAAAACCTCGAACTCGGGAACATCGTGTCGTGATAGGCGATTGCCGGAATCTTTGCCGTGATCCCGTGCTTCCGCGCGAGCTGTGCAAGAGTCCGCATGGCAAAGAGGTTCTGGTCCGCGGGCGTGAAGCTGCGGCACATGGGACACAGGCACCAGCCGCCCGAGGGCAGGTCGTCCGCCCACAGATGGGCGGCATACAGTCCCTTGAATTCATTTTTGCGGGAGGCGAGATTTTTTTCCGCGATTTTCCATGCTTCGGCGCTGGCGGAGCAGAAATTGGCGTCGTTCATGCGCTGTCCGTGGAAGTCCTCGGGACGCGCCAGGCGGAACAGTTCCGGCTTTGTTTCAAAGAGTTTCCTCGGCACCAGCGCGGAGAGACCGTGTCCCCCGGATTCGAAACGGATTCCGAGCCGCGGGTCGTCATAGGCGGCGCCGTTGTGGCAGCAGACCGCATTGAAGCGGAGCTTCGCATAAAACTTCATCCAATCTTCCATCGGATAGTCCGTGCCGGGAATCGAGGAGAAAACTCCGCGGAACGGCGTGACCGGACGGAAGACCGTCTGTCCGCGGGGGAGCGGAAGCGGAGAGCCCGGCGACATGAATTCGCCGCCGTCTCCGGGCATGAGAAAGGCGAATCCCAGCCGTTCGGCCAGCGTGTAGACGGCGTTGAGCAGACCCTTGGGCGAAACTGCGGAAAGTACCACATTCTCTGCGGAAACATTCAGGCGGAACCCGTCATGGC
>CAZHPP010000211.1:0-6929 GCA_964534535.1 uncultured Victivallales bacterium
AACAAACGCTTACGAGCGCAGTTTCCGATTCAGTTCGCCGATCCGGCGCACCAGTTCCGAATAATCCGGCGTGCCGGGAACAAGGTCCCGGAGTTTTTCCATCAGCGCATTGATCTGGAGCTCCAGAGAATAGGCGCGGATGATCCGCGCGTTCTGTTCCATGATCTTCATGGCTTCCCGGTCGTCCATGGGCTTCCGTTCCGAGTTCAGCAGGGCGGAAAGATCGTCGTCGATTCCGTCTCCGAGCGCCTTCAGCGCGCTGGCGGGGGCGGTTTCCCATTCGTCGACCATGGCGGAGCGCAGGATGCTTTCCACGACCTTCCCCGCGGCGGTGTTCCCCGGAAGCGGCGATTCGAGCGTCTGCGAGGCTGCGACGGCCGCATTTTTGCTGGCGAGCAGACACCGCAGCAGTTCGTCCAGAGCCTTCTGAAAGCGTTTTTCGGTGGATGATAGCTGTCTTGGCGCGGGAGCGGGCGAATTCTGCGCCTTTGCATTTTCCCGTTCGCGCTCGAACCGTTCGTAGCGTTCGCGTTCGGAATCGGCTTTCGACTGGAGCCGCCCCAGTTCCGCGTAAAGGGCGTCGGCCGAAAGCGAAAGTTTTCCGGCCAGCCACGCGCAGTAGGAATCCCGGGCGGCCTCGCTTTCCAGAAGACCGATGAAGCCGAGCATCTTCTCTGCGGCGCGGGCTTTTCCCGAGGGGGAATCCGGCTCGGACGCGAGCGTCTTCGCCAGAGCGAATTCGAAGAAGTCGACTGCCGCGGCGACGGCGGATTCGATTGCGGACTTTCCTGCATTCTTGAGCAGTTCGTCGGGGTCTTTCCCGCCGGGGAACGTGACCACCTTGAGCGAAAAACCGAGCGGCAGAAGGATCACGGCGTCGCGGAACACGGCCTTGACTCCGGCGGAGTCCGAGTCGAGCGCCAGGATCACGCTGCCCGTGTGGCGGCGGAGCATCCGCGCCTGTTCGGGGGTGAACGCGGTGCCTTCGGCGGCCACGGAGTTGGAAAATCCCGCCGCGTGCATGGCGATCACGTCGAGCTGACCTTCGCAGAGAATTGCGCAGTTCCGCTTGTTTTCGGACATTTCCGTTCGTGCGAAGTGCATGGCGTAAAGGATGCGGCCCTTCTTGAACACGGGCGTTTCGGGCGTGTTCACGTACTTCATCATTTTCGGGTCGGCCTCGATGGTGCGGGCGCTGAAGCCGACGACGCGTCCGAGTTCGTCGCAGATGGGGAACATGAGCCGGTTGCGGAACATGTCGTATTTTTTCGGCGGACGGTCATCCGAGACCTTGATGATTCCGGCGAGCGCGAGTTCGGTGTCGGAATAGCCGTTCCGGCGGGCGTAGTTCATGGCGGCGTCCCAGGAATCCGGCGAGGCGCCGATCCCGAATTTCAGGATCGATTCCGGAGCGAGCCGGCGCGTGGCAAGATAGTTCGCCACGGGCGACTGCGGATTCGCGTTGAGATTGTCGACGTACCATTTCCGCATGAGTTCGAGCAGGGCGAAAAGACGGTCCTTGACGGAGGCGGGCGCGTAGGTTTCTGACGGTTCCTGGCGGACTCCGCTCGGATGCCGCGGGGCGTTTTCCGGAATGAACACGCCGTATTTGCGGGCGAGAAGCCGGACCGCGGTCGGAAAGTCCACGTTCTCGCGCTCCATGACGAACGTGATGGCGTTGCCGTGTTTTCCGCAGCCGAAACAGTGGTAATACTGGTTTTCGACGTTGACCGTGAATGAAGGCGTCTTTTCCTGATGGAACGGACAGCACGCCTTGTAGGAGCGCCCCGCTTTCTTGAGCGGAATGTAGGCCTGAATCACATCGACGATGTCGGCTCTTGCCCTGACGGTGTCGATGACTTCCTGCGGAATGCTCCCGGGCATGGGGTCACTTTCAGCGGCCGGAAAGCGCCTTGATCCTGGCGTTGACGGAGGCGCGGCGCGCTTCGAGCGTGGTGTCGTCGGCGATCAGGCTCAGATAATAGCGGTAGAAGCGCACGGCCTCCCGCGGATTGCGCATGGACTTGTCCTGGATAATCCCGAGATTCAGCACGCAGGAAGGATTCTGCGGATCCAGCTTGTAGGCATAATTGAAATAGGAGAGCGCCTGGGAGGGCTTGCGGTATTCGGTCAGCCAGATGATTCCGAGCGAGGTCCAGACGGCCGGGCTGCTCTTGAACATGGGATCGGAGGCGAGCAGCGAATAGTACCGCGCCGCGCCCGGCATGTTCCCGAGGTTCATGTAGGCCTGTGCGAGAAGAAGTTTGGAGTTGGAATCGGACTTGCGCAGACTGGCGGCCCGGAGAAGCGGGTCGATGCAGGAGTCGTAGCGCTTGTTTTCGAAGAGGATGCGGCCCTTCGTGTACTGGGCGAAGAAGTCGTTCGGCGCGATTGCGGCGGCCTTGGAAATTTCCTCGGCGGCCTGTTCGTTCTTGCCGTTGTTTTCGAGCGCGAGGGCGTTCAGGATCAGCGCGGAAAGGTTGGCAGGCTCCAGCTTGACGGCGCGTCCGGTGAACTGGAGTGCGTCGGCCCAGCGTCCGTCCGAAGCAGCTTTTCCCGCCTTGTCCATGAGCCCGGGGAAGCTGGTCCGTTCGCCGCATCCGGCCATCAGGAACGCAGCCGCGGCCGCCAGCGCGAGAAAATATTGTTTCATTGTCGGAATCTCCATTGTTTGCAACATGGTATTATAGCGTGAAAATGCGTTTTTACAAACGCGGAAGCATCATTCCATGCCGTATTTTTTCCGAAGTTTTGCGTATTCCGGAGTTTTCATGAATTTTTCCAGGCGTTCGTCGAAGATCTTTGCGAATCCGGCGCACCGGAGATCGTCTGCGTTCAAGGCCAGAAAATAGTCGATCCCCTGTCTGGAAAGCGGGATGATCCGGAACAGGTCCCGCTTCCTGCTCTTTCCGCCGCAGACCTTGATCAGGGCCCAGGAGAGAGCGTCGCGCTGGTCGATCAGAAAATCGCAGTCGTGTCTGGCCAGACGGCGCATGTTCTTCAGGACGGCGTCCCGGCCCGTGACGACTTCGGCGCGGCCGTCGCCTCGGTGGCGGTCGAGGAACTCCGCAAGCTCGTTCGGGAGCGGAGAATCCGCGGAAAACAGCGTGCGGGCATCCTCCAGCGACTCCAGATTTTTGAAGCGGCGGTTCGAATCGGTGCGTTCGCAGACGGCTGTCCCGGAGCGGAACAGGGGGATCCGGCAGAAGATCACGCCGGGAACGTTCACCTGGGAAACGCCCGCGGCGCCCTGAAAGGCGCTGTCCCGCAGATGGAACAGCGCCGTGCCCTGCGGATCGTCCTCGAATTTGATCTCATAGAGGTCGGGCGGAACAGCGGCGCGGATCAGTTCGACCGCGAACCCGGGTTCCGCGGAATGCGCATTCATCAGGAAGGGCGGAAAACAGGCGGCGCGGAAGACGAGTTTTTCCGGTTCGGCGGAAACGGAAAGCAGCAGGAGCAGGGAAAGCGCCGCGCAGAGCGTCTTCATTCCCGCGGCCTTGCGATCAGCAGGAAGAGCCGGGTCCCGGCATTGTCCGGGAGCGTGAATTCCGGCGTCTTGCGGAAATGGATATGCTTGTGGGCGAGGTCCGGAATCTCCTGCGACGCCTGTTCCGGAGCGCGGTAGACGCAGAGCGTCCCGCTGTTCTTCATCAGGCCGGAGCATTCGATCACGAGCGGGGCGGCGGCGGAGACGGCGCGGGCGGTCACAAGGTCGTAGGCGGAGGAATAATCCTCCTTGTGTCCGAGTTCGTTTGCGCGGGCCTGGATCGCCTCCAGATTGTCGAGTCCGAGCTTTTCGCAGGCTTTTGCCACGAAATCCGCCTTCTTGCGGGTGGAGTCGATCGCGGTCACGAGAAGTTCGGGGAATGCGCACGCGAGGATCACGGAGGGGAAGCCCGCTCCGCAGCCCACGTCGCAGAGCTTCTGTTTGCGGAGCGGCACGAACTTTGCGAGCGCCAGGGAATCGGCGGCGTGCTTGCTCCAGAACTCTTCCGGCGGAATCCGCGTGAGGTTCATGGTCTTGTTGGTTTCGTAGAGGATGTCCGCGAACATGCGGCACTTTTCCATGAAGAAATCCATGCGTCCGGCGGGGACGATTCCGGTCAGGAATGCGAGTGTTTCGGGAGTGGGGTCGATCATGCTGCGCCTCGGAGGGCTGCCGTCAGGGTGAAGATCATGTTCCAGAGAGTCCCGACGGCGAAGAGGATCAGGAACACGGGCAGGATCATGCCGTATCTTGTGACGGAAAGGCCGATGAAGTCGCGGATCCGCCAGGGTTGTCCGGAAATCACGATTCCGAGCGTTCCGAAGAGCAGGCAGAGCACGGCGAAGATGGATCCCGCCGGCACCGGCGCCGCGAACAGCTCCTTGAGAAAATAATGGGCGGAAAGGATCATGAATCCGCCGATTGCGCGGGCGAAGAGATGATCGAGCGCGAACCATGCGAGCACGGTCAGGACCACGGCCAGCGGCAGCAGGTATCTGTGGAGGGATTCCGGCAGGATCGGCATGGCGTTCGGGATGCACCAGAGAAGGTCGATGAATCCGAGGATGATTCCGGGGATTTTCAGTCTGGGCGCTTTCTGGCGCTCCGTGAGATTTTCCTGGCGGACGGTCAGCAGGAAGCCGGCGGAAACCGCCGCTCCCGCAGCGGCGGCGAACAGCACGGCCGGGTAGACCCACGGCGCGCGGAAGAATTCAAAAAACTGGTTCATTTCATTCCTTTTCCATGATCATTCTGACGGACTTGATTTCGTTGCCGCGGTAGCGGATCTTCACGCCGCGTTCGCTTTCGAAGAGAATCCCGCCGTCGGGGAATTTCTGGAGAAGGCGTCCGGTCACCTGCGTGCCGTCGTTGAAGGTCACGGAGGCGTTCCGGACCCACAGTTCGACCGCGGGCAGCGTGAGTTCGCGTCCCTTTTCCACCACGACTTCCATGATCTTGTCCGGCGGATCGGCGAGCTTATGGGTGAATTTGAGCGTATATCTTCCGGGCGTGAGCTTCGAGATGCGGAACGGCTTCGAGATCAGCGTGGAATCGTTGTCGGAGAGCGTGGTCCCGGCGAGCTTCCGGTCCACATAGACGTCCACGCCCGGCGGCGAGGTCGTGAGCGAAATGCTGCCCGTGTTGGCGACCAGGTCGACGTTCAGGTCGAGCTTCTGTCCGGGTGCAAGGTTCACGATGTTGTCGACGGGGTCGTAGCCGTCCATGCGGACGTGGATCCTGTAGATTCCGGCGGGCACGGAGCGGAGCGAGATCGGCGCGCTGCCGTACTCCTTGCCGTTGATGGAGACTGCCGCGCCCTGCGGCTTGGAGCTGATCGCGAGATCGGAAGGCAGGGATTCCAGCCGGACGTCCAGCTTCGTGAGGGTATCCTTGTTCACGACGGCGGTGCGCACGAATTCCAGGAATCCGGACTTCACGACGGAAACCTTGTATTCGCCCTGTTCCAGCCTGAGCGTGATCGGGGCGGTCCCCTTCGAGACGCCGTTCACGGAGACCATGGCCCCCGCCGGACTGCTCTTCACCAGAAGGGAGCCCATGCTGGAAACGAGTCTGCACTTCAGGATCTTCGGCCTTGGGGAATCGATTCCGGCCTCGAATACGGCGGGTGCAAAGCCGGGCGCCTTGAGGGAGAACGAATGCCTTCCGTATTCGAGATTCGGCACGACAATCGGCGTAACGCCGATTTCGCGTCCGCGGAAGGAGACTGATGCGCCGGAAGGCGTGCTGGTCACAAGCATCTGGGAGACAACCGGAGTGAGCCGGAAGCGGAGGTCGGTTTTCTTCCTGTTTTCGAGCGATGCGACCAGCCATTGCGGCTGGAATCCGGCTTTTTCGGCCTTGAAGAGATAGACTCCGGCTCCGATTTTCCCGTTCAGGGGCGTTTTTCCGATGCTGCGGCCAAGATAGGAAATTTCCGCGCCGGAGGGTTCCGAGACGATCGAAACCGCCGGCCGGAGGTCCGGCTGTTTCCTTCCGCGGGCCGGAAGAACCGCAGCCGCGGCGCACAAGAGAAGAAGCGCAAAGGCAGAATGCTTCATACCGTCATTTCCTCCGCCTGTGCTCGAATCCGAGCTTATACTGTTTGTACTGGAGCCATTCCTGGGTGCCGGGTTCGATCATGTCCATGATTTTCTGACATTCCTCCGCGCCGCGGTCCCACTGCTGGAGCTTGTAGTAGCGGCGGACGTTGAACTTCATGTCGCCGAGAATTTTTGTATAGAGTTTTCCGGCTTCGTCGAGACGCAGGCGGGCGGACTCCCACTGTTTCGGCCTGGGTTCGAACTGTTCCAGATAGTCCATGACGAGCTTGTAGCGCAGGATCGCCTCGCGGAGGTTCTGCGGCACGGCGCGGTAGTTGGCGAACAGGGTTTCGGCGCGCTGGAAGGTCCTGTCCGCAAATTCGACCATTTCGGAAACGTCGAGCGATCCGGTCACGATTCCGTTGTCCTCGGCGAGCTTGTCGACCGCGCGCTCGATGTCCAGAAACGATTTTTTCGGCGGGGTGTCCCGGTATGCCGCGGTGTTGACCTTCCGGTCGGAGGCGATCGTCAGGGTGCGGAGTTCCGAGTTCTGCCCGGAAACCGGAGTCCCGCTTTCGCCCGTGAGCGTCATGAAATCGGTGAGCCGGACGGCGTTTTCGAGCTCCTGGAGAATTTTCGGGTCGAGTTTTGAAACCGTCTTGCGGAAATGGCGGCTGTAATGCAGGTCGTCGATCACGAACTCGGCCGAACCGTTTTCCACACGGGTCGAAAAGCGGAACACGTTGGCCGGTTCGACCTTCACGCGTTCATATGTCAGGACGAAGCCGGTCCTGTCCGGGAGAACGGCTTCCGCATGATTCGGATTCCTGCCGAGGTCCTGAAGTTTCAGGAACAGGCAGACTCCGACCACGCCGAGCGTGACGCCCAAGCCCACCACC
>CAZHPP010000212.1:0-6906 GCA_964534535.1 uncultured Victivallales bacterium
TCGTACAATCCCAGGCATTTGTCCGAGACGATCAGCCTTGTGCCTTTGAGCCCGCACTCCTTCAGATACCGCAGAAAATCGCTCCATGACTCTTCGTCTTCACGGCTGACTTCCGCCCTCCAGGAATCTCCCGACAACCTTCTGCGTTGACGCCGACAGCTGCCAGCACGGATATATTTTGAACTTCACCTCCCCAACTCCATTTCGGGTAAACGCCATCCATGAAAACATTAAGAAGGGGGAAAATTGTCTCGTTTATGCAAACTGTGCATAAACATTTCGTCTTTCCCTATGAAATGTTGCCACGGTATCCGGCGATGGAACACCGGAATTTCTGCGGGCATACATGATACTCTGCATGGAAAACGCGCGAAAAATAAAAAATGCTCCGGAAACCGCATGCCTCGGCGATATCGCCAATGGACATATGGGGCTCCTCCGCGAGAAGACGTGCCGCCATGTCAAGTCTCTTCCTGATCAGGAATTGCTGCGGCGGGAAACCGGAAATCAGTTTGAAGAGTCTCCGAAAATGAGTCGCAGTGATATTACAGTTGGCGGCCTGTTCCCGGAAATCCCAGGCCATTTCAGGCTTTTCACGGATATTCTTGACAAGATGCACGAAGAATCCCTCCTGCCACATCGGCAGCCGCGGATTGCTGCCGGCATCGCTCTCATAGAGCTGGAGCAGCAGATCTTCGTAGAGAAGCACGGCGCGTGGTGGAATTTTCGTACGCATCAGCGACAGAATTTCCGTGAGTGTTGTCAGAAATTTTTCAGGGTCCCTGACGGGTATGAGCGGCGGCATCCGGTCTTTTGCAAAGAGTCCGGACTCGACATACTGTTTCATGCGCGGTCCTTCCGAACATATGAAATGATGCGACCGAAATTCTCCGGGCGGCGCACCGTATTCATAAAAATGACCTGGCGATGTGAAAAACGCGTAAGGTCCTTCCGCGCGATAAACCGTCCCCCCGTCAACCTGAAGTGTGAACCTGCCGGAATGATTGTACTGGATCCCGTAATAGAGCGCGTCGCCGCGACGTATTTCTCCGTGTTTCGGATGGCTTGCTCCCATCACAAAGATATGACCATCAAAAAAGTTCATTTTGTGTAAACTCCTGTTCATTTTGTGCATTTACAACTACTGCTGTTATGCTATATTTTACACAAATGATACCACAGATCCAATCAAAAATCAAGGAGGTTTTAGATGAAAAATTCAAAAATCCAAGTAACAGTCTGGAATGAATTCATCCACGAGCGGGAAAAGGGATTGATCGGAGAATATATCCGGAAAATATATCCCGACGGGATTCACAGCTATTTGGCCAGGGTACTTGCGGCTGATGATCTCCGAATCGAAGCGGTTTCCCTGGATCAGCCGGAACAGGGACTGCCTCAGACTCTGCTCGAAAAAACGGATGTCCTTCTTTGGTGGGGCCATTGCGCCCATGACAAAGTGGATGACGCCTTGGTCGAACGAATTGCTTTTCGCGTCCGTCATGGGATGGGGCTGATAGTACTTCATTCTGGGCATGTCTCAAAAATTTTTCGCCGTCTGCTCGGAACTGAATGCCGCCTCCGCTGGCGCGAGACGGGCGAAAAGGAACGTTTGTGGGCAGCGCGTCCGGGACACCCGATTCTTTGCGGCGTGCCGGAAACCTTTGTCCTGCCACATTCAGAAATGTACGGCGAACCGTTTGACATCCCGGATGACGGGAAAAACATTTTCTTCTCATGGTTCGAAGGCGGAAACGTGTTCCGGAGCGGTGTCGCTTTTGAACGCGGCGCAGGAAAAATCTTTTATTTCTCGCCTGGACACGAGACATATCCGATTTATCATGACAAAAATATTCAGAAAGTCCTTGCCAACGCAATCCGCTGGGCTGCGCCAACGGAACCTGTTCTGCCTGCAAGAGCAACTCATCAGCCAGAAGCTCTGGAACACATCAGCTCGGAAAATCCGCTCGGATCTTTGAATACAGACTCATTACATGCCCTTGCCAAATAAAAAAAGGAGAATGAAGAATGCGAATTATCAAAGTCGGCATCCTTGGATTGGGAAGAATCGGTTTCTATGGACACATTCCGGAACTTTGCGGACTTGGAGACCGTTATAAGGTTGTCGCTGTCGCAGACAGCGACCCATCACGTATAAATCATGTTCCGGAATGCGCAGGAACAGTCCGAAAATATCATTCCCTGGAAGAAATGCTGAAAGACCGGGAAATCGATATGATCACGATAGGGATACGCCATCCGGACCATACGCCTATGGCACTGAAAATAATGGATGCCGGCAAGATCGCAGTGATCGAAAAACCCATTGCCACCTGCATGGCCGAAATCGAACTCCTGCGCAAGGCCTTGAAAAAACATCCTGGCAAGCTCTTCTTCCGGCACAACCGCCGTTTTGAGGCTCCATTCGTCAAAATCCGGGAACTTATCAATTCAGGTCTGATCGGCGAAGTCCAGTATGTAAAACTTTACCGGAGCATAGGGTTCTGCCGAAGAAACGACTGGATGACTATGCCTGAGTTTTACGGCGGTCTGCTCACAAACTGGGGCCCTCATCTTCTGGACCAGGCTCTTCAACTTCTCGAATCACCGGTCAAGGAGATTTGGGCCGATGTCCGTCATGTCATAAGTATCGGTGACGGAGACGATCTTTTCAAAATCATCCTCCGTGGTGAAAACGGAAGACTCGCTGATGTCGAGGTCGCCGGATGCAACGCCATGCCGGGCCGTGAAATGGAAATCATTGGAAGCCGCGGGTGCATTGTCCATGAGGATGGAAAAATACGTGCACGCTATATCGACCCCAGTGTAAAACTCAAGGCGCTCAAACCGCATCCAGGAAATCCGCCATTCGAATATGGCAATTTTGACGAGAAACTTTATTTCGTTGAATCCGTCTTCGAAGCTCCTGTCGATATTCCGTCAATTTGGACGGCTATTTATGATGATATAGTGAAGGACATTCCATGTCCGGTGACGTTCGAGCAGGCCGCAGAAGTCGTCCGTGTGACAGAGGAGGCTTACCGCTTGAGCGGATTCAAACCCATCCGCCAATTCAGGAGCAAGCTCGCGAAGTGAAACGGATCAAGGCAGGCATATGCGGATTGGAAAGAGCCGGGAGGCAGATACATATTCCCAATCTCTCCCTTTATTCTGAACTCTTCGAAATTGCCGCGTGGGGTGACTCCGCGTCTGACCGATTCCGGGACCTCCCGGAATCGGTCTCGGACATCAGAACTTGCTCTTCTCTCAGAGAAGTGCTGCCTGACCTTGATGATGCGAGGACATCTGCGGCGATGTGCATTTCAAACTTCCCGCCTTCAAAGCGGACGTCGTTGACACGACTTCGGCCGGTAATGTATTTCACGGTGCCTGCGACTATGCGTATCTGCAGGGCTGGAACGCTGAAAGATGCGCCTGTTTTTCATCGGCAGTCTCGGCAATCAAATGCACTCGTCCGGGAGGACGCTCCGGTATCCCGACGCCCTCCGCTGTAAACCGTTTTCTCAATGATGGATTCATTGATTATACCGAAATAAACGAACTGGTTCGCCGTTACAGGCGCGGATTCTGAAAAAGCAAGGAGTTAAAAATGCTGAATTACAAAGTGAAAATCGGTCTTGTTCCCATCCGGCGTGAGTGTTCGCCGAGGGCTGGAGCGTTCAACTGGGAGAAGGCGGAGGAACGCGGCCGCAAAGCCGTCGAATACATAGAAAAAAAGTTCACAGACGACAAGATTTCCTTCGTTGATCTGAAAGGAATTAATCCTGTCAGTGTGCTCTTTTCCGAAAATGACGCGGACGCGGTGATCGCCAGAATGCGGGCGGAAAAAGCTGACGCCGTTTTTTTCATCAACGGCAACTTTGGGAACGAGGAAGTCGCCGGAACAGTAGCTTCCGCGCTTGGACTTCCTGTCCTGCTCTGGGGACCGCAGGACGATGTTTTTGAGCCGGACGGTATGCGCTATACGGACAGCCAGTGCGGAATTTTCGGCGTAAGCCGTCAGTTCCAGCGCCTTAATATTCCTTTTACATATATCGAGAACTGCCGGATTGAAAATGACATTTTCACGGACGGACTGCGGAGTTTCATTTCGGTTGTCTGCATGGTGAAAAATTTTCGCGGAATGCGCATCGGTCAGATAGGCATGCGTCCGAAACCGTTCTGCAGCGTCATCTTCAACGAAGGAGAACTGATGCAGAAATTCGGAATACAGGTCATTCCGGTCAATATGGCCGTTGTGGCGGACAGGTTCCAGCGCATTCTCAGGGAGAAGGACGAGGAACTTGAGAAAGGCGCTGAGTTTCTTTCCGGACGTTATGAAATTGACGAACCTACGCGTCCGCTTCTGAAAAAGATTTACGCATTTGTCCTTTTCTATAAGGAAATCTTTGCCGAATATCGCCTGAATATCATTTCCTCTGAGTGCTGGACTTCCATGGGGCTGGCGCTTGGTGTCCTGCCGTGCATAGCCTTCAGTGTCCTGGCCGACGAGGGATATCTGATCAGCTGTGAAAGTGATCTTCACGGTGCCCTTTCAATGGCTCTGCTTTCATGCGCCGCGCTGGGAAGGAAGACGCCGTTCTTCGGCGAATTCACAGTGCGTCATCCGACTGACAGAAATGTCGAACTTCTCTGGCATTGCGGACAGTTTCCCTATTCGGTCAAAAAAACGGACTGCAAAGCCCGGACGGTCGCCATGCGCGAATGGTTCCAGGCAGAGAACGGCACATATACGCTGGCACGCTTCGATCAGGATGACGGACGGTATCTCCTGCTCGGCGGCTCCTGCGTGAGTGCCGACGGGCCGTTTACCAACGGGACGTATCTCTGGGCACGCTTCAAAAATCTTTCCGCATGGGAAAAGAAACTCATTTACGGGCCTTATATTCACCACATGGCGGAAATCAAGGGGGATTATACAGAAGAACTGCGCGAATTCTGCAAATATATACCGCATCTGAATCCGGATTCTGTGGAATGAGTGTGAAAGGAAGAAAAAAACAATGCCGACCAATCTGAAAGATGTCCTATCCCTTGCCTACGGGCGCGGATACGCCGTTCCTGCCTTCAACATGGAATCCGTCATGGGGGACATGCAGACCGCACAGGAACCCGATGCTCCCGTCATCATCATGATGTGTCATCGGCTCTTTGACAATCCGCACGCCGGACTGATCGCGCAGATGATTCACAAAGCCGCGCTGCAGAATATCAGCGGCGTCACAATGAAAACCGGCCTGAACTCATTATGCAAACATTCCGAACACGGAATCCTCGATTATTCTATTTTCCTTGATGAAAAAAGTCTGACTCTTTTCGCGTTCAGGAAAATCACTGACGGCGGGACTCCGGACGGTATGCGTGAAGAGGCTCTCGTGCGGGAATGGCGGGATTACAGCTCATATCTGATGGAATGCCTTCCGGATCATGAACCGGTCAGTGTTCCTCTTGATGAAGTGTTTCACATGGAATAAAGGAGAAAAAGCTATGCTGAAAATCGACAACGTCAATTTCCTTCAATGGAAAAACTGCCTCAAACTGTCCAACGGTTCCGCTGAACTGATTGTTTCCACGGAACTCGGTCCGCGCATCATTTCCTGCCGTGCGCAGAAGGGAAAAAATTTCTTCGCTGTATTCGAGTCCGCAATTGCAAAACCGGATCCAGAAAAAAAGAAATGGATGAGTTTCGGCGGACACCGCCTGTGGATGGCGCCAGAAGTCTATCCACGCACATATTATCCGGATTACGATCCAGTCGGACATCATTTTGACGGTAAAACACTGCAGCTGAAATGCGTGGTCGAAAAAGGGACATGTCTGCAGAAGGAAATCGAAATCACGCTTGATCCCGATTCCAGCAAAGTCAGCGTTCTGCACCGGGTGTATAACCGCGGCGTTTTTCCTGTGGAGTTCTCAGTCTGGGCTCTTTCTGTAATGGCGCCTGGCGGACGCGCAATTATTCCGCAGGAACCGTATGTCCCGCATGGAGGAGGCCCCGGAGAAACCCTTCTTCCTGCGCGCGATTTGGTGCTTTGGCCGTTCACCGATATGAGTGATCCTCGTTTTTGCTGGGGCAAAAAATACATCACCATTCAGGAAAACGAAACCATGCCGGCAAAACAGAAAATCGGCGTTTCCAACAAAGTCGGCTGGATGGCTTACGATTTGAACGATGAACTTTTTGTCGTTCGTCAGCCGGCGTATGAAGCGGATGCTGTCTATCCGGACGGCGGGTGCAGTGCTGAATTTTTCACCCGCGGCGGCATGCTGGAAATGGAAACGCTTGCACCGCTCAAAAAAATTGAACCCGGTGCTTGTGCAGAGCTGACGGAACAGTGGGAAATCTTCGACATCAAACTTTCAGACGATCAGAATGAGATGGAACGACAGTTGAACGCCGTTCATCTGTCCCGTTAAAAAAATTATGCTTCTGCGGCTGTCTTGCAGCACATGGACTTTTCACATTCAGCCCTGGATCGACATGCCGCTGGCTGCCAGGAGAAAAAAGAAATTTCGTTATCATGCAGAATATCGCTTTCCACCCGTTCAACTGATACGGTACAATGAGCTTCCGCATGTAGGCTTTCTGCGCCTCCTCCGAACGTTATGAATGGATTGTGTTTTTCAAGTTCTGCACTTTAAAAAGTCATGATATTTTTCCTTCGACTGAGGTGATGTCGTGTTTTATACCGCACGTTATGTTACGGACAGCGACAGTCACGGCAATGCCTGTTTCCTGTGCTCCTTCAGTTCCTCCATGTTAAGATATCTGGTGTCCTCCTGCCAATCCTTGTGGATTTCGACAGCCAATGCCTGTACCGGACGCAGGCATGCTGCCTCGTTCGGGAAGATGCGCAGCAGCGTGCGTTCTGCGCTTGATTTCCT
>CAZHPP010000213.1:0-6898 GCA_964534535.1 uncultured Victivallales bacterium
TTGGAAAGCATCGTCAGGAAGACCGGCTCCAGTCCGCCCGCCGTGACGAACGTGAGGAACCGGGCGATTCCCAGCGCCCACAGCGAGCCTGCGATCCCCTGCCACACCACGAACGCGATCGAAAGGACCAGCGCGGGCAGAGCAACTTTCGCCGCCGAGAAGCGGTCGACCAGCCAGCCGACTCCGACTCCCGCGATCACGCCGCCCATGGCGGCCGCGGCGCTGATCCAGCCCGTGTAAAGCTCCGTGTCGACCTTGCCGCCGATGTTTTCCACCTGGAGCGCGAGGAACGCTTCGTCGAAGCGGCGCGCGAACGCCATCATCAGAAAGATCACCAGGATCAGCCACACCGTCGTCCCGAACACGGGCAGCGCGATCCGGAACTTCGGGCGAACCGGTTCCGGGCTCTTCACCCGGACCGGCGGCGTAAAGTTCTCATGCACAAAGAACAGCACCAGCAGCGAACCGACAAGATAAAGCCCGCCGCAGAACAGGAACGCGACCGTATATCCGAAATAATGTACAATGAATCCGCCCGCAAGATAGCCGATCATGTTCCCGCTCCAGATGGCGGAACTGAGCGCGCCCAGCGCGAACCCGTGATACTGTGCGGGCGTGGTCGAGGCCACGAGGGTCTGCGCCGCGTTGACCGTGCCGGAAAACATGCTGGTGAGAAACCGGAACATGATCAGCAGTGCAACGTTCGGCGCCATGCCGATGCACGGCATCAGGAACGCCGCGCCGAACCCCGCCCGCAGGAGCATCATCTTGCGGCCGTACCGGTCCGAAAGCCATCCCCAGATCGGCGTGAAGACCGCAAAACTCAGCATGCCGAAGAAATAGAACATGGAAACATACCATCCGCGGAGATTCGGGTCTTCGATCCCGAGCTTCACGCGCATGTAGACCGGAATGAACGGCATCGCGGCCGCAAATCCGGCCAGCGACAGCAGCTGGGAAAGCCATACAAAGAACAGGTTGGCCTTCCAGCTGATCGGTCTTGCCGTCGTTCCGCTCCCGCTCATAATTCAATCCAGCGGCCGCCGTTGTGCGCGGACTCCTGGACTTTTTCCAGAAGCCGCTGAAGTTTCACGCCCTCGGCCATGGAGGGCCCGAGCTGTCTGTTCTCATGCACCGATTTCAGGAACATGTAAAGACAGTGCATGTGTCCGCGGAGCCAGCCGATCGGGGCCTTCGGAGTCGGGAATCCGGCCGGCTTGTCGTAGCGCTGGCCGCAGTCGATCGCGGTCCAGCCGCGGAGGCCGCCGATGGGTTTCCCTGCGGCGGAACAGTCGTAGAAGAACAGTTTGTCGAGATTCATCGGCTCCCAGCGGAGCGCGCCTTTGCTCCCGTGGATTTCGAAGCCGAAGCCGTCCTCGACCCCGGTCGAAATCTTGGAGGCCGTCACGTTTCCGAACGCGCCGTTCGGCAGACGCACGGTCGCAAGCATGTTGTCTTCGGCCGTGACTTTGAGCATCTTTCCCGGCTCCGTCGCGGAAGGCCGTTCCGGATATGCGATATGCGTGACCGCGGAAACCGCGGCAAAGTCGCCCAGCAGATAGTTCATGAGGTCGAGAATGTGGCTTCCGAGGTCGGCCACGGTTCCTGCTTCGAGCTTCCATTTGAGCGGAGTCTTCGGGTCGGCGCTGCCGGAGTGGAGATACTGTCCGCGGAATTCGAGAATTTCGCCGATCCGGCCTTCGTCGATCAGCTGCTTCGCGCGGAGGGTCGCGGGGAAGAAGCGGTTCTGGAGCGTCATCTGCGCAATGCCGTGATAGTTCCTGAGCGCTTCGCCGATCGCGAGCGCGTCCTCGAGCTTCGAGGTCAGCGGCTTGTCGCAGTAGACGTGCTTTCCATTTTTCAGGGCGGACATCACGGCTTCAAAGTGGCGGTCGTTCGGGGTGCACACGTCCACGATGTCGATTTCAGGATTTTCCGTGATCTCATGGAAATCGGTCACGGCGTGTTCGGCGCCGGTCTGAATGCAGCCCTTTTCGGCGGTCTCGAGGTGGCCGGTGCAGATATGCGTGATCTTGCTCCGGAACTCCTGCTGGTCGTAAAAAAGCGGGATGTTGAGGTGGCCGTAGGCGTGCACCTTTCCGATGAAGCCGAAGCCGATCATGCCGACGCGGTACGTTTTCATTTCTGAAGAATTCCTTTCTTGAATCTGCAGTTGATGAATTCAGGATTTGAACAATGTACAGCCTCAACGTCATTTTTCCAGTGCGGATTGTCTGTTTTCCAGCGGATGGCGCATCCAGTCATGACAAATCCGCTGACATTCTCAATCCAGAATGCGGCAGGCGGGACGCTGGAAGTAACTTCCGCATATCCGTTTTCCGGCTCGGAGGAAGCGATATTTTCTCCGCCGGAATAGTCGAATACGGCATCGTTCAGGGAAATATCGGAGACATCGCCGGGCGCATAGCCTCCCATGACGGAACCTGCTTCGGCCCTTCCCCGCAGATGGCTGAAACTGATGCGGCGGATGGGCCGGACTGCCTTGCCTTCGCGTCTGCCGTGGGCGTTCGTGACAATAACCAGCGGACGCTGGGCCTCGATATCAATATTGTCAAATTGAATGTCTTCGATCAGGACGCCCTTGTCCGGCGAATATTTCGAGCAGAGCGTGATGGCGTTTCTCGAATCATGGATGATGCAGTTGGAAATAACGGCCGCGCGGACCGTGCCCGTGCCCACGCCGATCCGAAACGCGTTGCAGATCGTCCGCAGCACGCAGTTCGTGATCGTGATGTATTCGCAGGCACGTTTCTTCCTGAGCGGTTCGTCGTAGCCGCGCAGCGTGATGCAGTCGTCGCCGCAGTCGATCAGACAGTCGCTCACATTCACGAAACGGCAGCAGTCGATGTCGATTCCGTCGCCGTTGCGCGTGTACTGATGGTTGTAGATGCGGACTCCGCGGATCTGCACCATTTCGCATCCGTGAAGGAAGCAGGTCCAGTACGGAGAATTGTAAAGCTCCACATCCGATATTGTGACGTTTTCGCATTCGCAGAGGAAGATCATCTGTCCCGGCCGGGTCAGCGGAGTGCTCCAGATTTTCGACTGGTCGGACGGCACTTCATAAAAGGCCTTGCGGTTTCCGTCGATCCGTCCCCCGCCCCGGATCGTGATGTTGTGCTGCTCCACTGCGGTGATGAAGTGCTTCCCCGTCACGAACTCCTGTTTGAAAACACGGTTCTGCGGACAGAAGTCGTCGGCATTGTAGTCTTTGAGATCGGGACTTGCAAGCAGCACGGCTCCGGGCGAAAGTTCAAGGCCGCCGTTGCTCTTCAGATACAGCGTTCCGCAGAGATAGGTTCCCGGCGGAAACCAGACGATTCCGCCTGCATCGATTGCAGCCTGGATCGCAGATGTGTCTTTCGAGATCCCATCGCCTTTCGCACCGAAATCACGTACGTTTTTCATTTGCAGCCGTTTCCCTGTAAGATGAGTGTTGATTCCATGTCGGGATCAGACCGGAGCGGCAGTGCTTCGCCGCCCCGGTGAAAACGCTTCAGAGCAGTTCCTTTTCCGTTTCCGCAATGGACTCTTCGATGATGTCCATCGCCTTCAGCGCGACCTCGTCCGGCATGATGATCGGCGGACTCATGCGCAGAATGTGTCCGGCCGGAACCCATGCGAGTCCCTTGCGGAACGCCTTCTGGTAGACCATCTTGCCGGCGGCGTCGAACGGCTCCTTCGTCTTTTTGTCCTTGACGAGCTCGATTCCGAGGAGGCAGCCCTTGCAGCGGGTGTCGCCGACAATTCTGTATTTCGTCGTCCAGTCGGCCATGCGCTTCTTGAAGAGGACTTCGAGGTCCTGCGCGTGCTGGAGCAGGCCTTCCTCCTCGATGACTTCAAAGCAGGCGAGCGCGGCGGCGCAGGCCATCGGGTTGCCGCCGTAGCTGGTGGAGGCGGAAATGTGGTCGACCGCTTCCGCGTAAGGCGTGCGGACCGCCATGCAGGTGACGGGGAATCCGTTGCCGAAGCCCTTGCCCAGCGTGACCACGTCCGGAATCACGTTCCAGTGTTCACAGCAGAGATACTTTCCGGTTCTGCCCATGCCCGTGAGCACCTCGTCCGCGAACAGCATGATTCCGCGGTCGTTCAGGAACTTGCGGAGTTTCGGGAAGAAGTCATCCGGCGGCATGATGCTTCCGCCCCAGCCCTGGATGGGCTCGAGCACGAACGCGGCGATCTGCCCCGTGGTGGATTCCTTGATGAACGTGTCATAGAATTCAAGATATTTTTCGGTGTCGAGCGAGCCGTCCGGGCGGGTCCACCAGGGACGGTAGGTATCCGGGCGGGGAACCATGTAAAATCCGGTCGCGCGGGCGGGGCCGCTGAATTTGGTCATGCGGGCGAGTCCGATGGAGTGGCCGCTCTTTCCGTGGAAGTCCATGAAGCAGCTGATGAATTCCTGTTTCCCGGTGGCGGCGCGGCAGGTGCGGAGTCCCGCTTCCACGGCCGCCGTTCCGCAGTCATAGAGCTGGAAGCACTTCAGGTCGCCCGGAAGGGTCGCCGCCATCTTTTCCAGAAGACGGACCTTGATTTCCGTCGTGAAGTCATGGCAGTTCATCATGCGTTTCGCGTAGGTCGCGACCGCTTCCGAAATCTTCGGATGGCAGTGTCCGAGCGTAGTCACATAAATGCCGCTCGAAAAGTCGATGTACTGGTTGCCGTCCACGTCCTGCATCATGCATCCCTGCGCGCGGTCGAACGCAACGGGGAACAGCCGGACCTGGCCGGAAAGTCCGCGGTAGTATTTCGCCGCCCGCGCATGGAGCGCCTGGCTTTTCGGTCCCGGAATTTCCTTCGTGACCAGATGCGGCATTTTCTTGAGGTCGAGCATGTACGGCGTCGGATTGTACTTTCCCATTTTCATTTCTCCTGTGGTTTGGTTTGCAGTGATTTTCAATGGAATCAATATAACATCCCGCGCGGGAACGGCAAGACGGAACCGGCTCCGGAATGATATTTTCTTTCAATATAATGTTAAAAAATAACATGCCGGACACAAAAAAATCCGCCCTAAGCAAGGCGGATTTCCGGGCGAAGGCAGTCAGCGGACAACAGGCTTTTTTCCTTTTTTCTGGATGACGGTGATGACACCGCCGGGAGTCGGGATCTTCACGGTCGCCCAGTCCAGTCCGTAAAGATGCGGATCCAGCGAATAATCCCGGAATCCCGGTTTGAGGATGCGGAGCCCCGTGAACAGTTCGGAAAGCCTCAGGACAGGCCCGCTCGCCCAGCCGTGGCAGAGGCTCTGCCGATAGCCCTTGAAGCACCACATGCCGCCCTCGCGGTGATAGTCGCGTTCCCCAGGCTTCGGCAGGGCGTCGATGCGGCAGGATTTTTCCGCCAGGACCGGGTCGAAATCCTCCCAGAAGCTGGTTGCGCCGAGGTCGAGCATTCCGCCCCAGTATTTCCGGATCGTTTCGAGCACGGCGCGGGGGTCGCGGCGCGCCTGGATCACGAATGTTCCGAAGAACGCTCCGAAGCCGCGGAACGGATCGCGGTCGAGCACGCCGCCGCGGTCCGCCAGCCCGGAAAGAGTCTGGACAGCCGCGGCCGCCTTGGAGTTTCCGCATTCGGGAACATGCGATTTCACCCGGGAAATGACGAAATCGAGTCCGCCGTGTTCGATTCCCAGAATGTCGTAAAGTTTCCGCGCATGCTCAAGTCCGAGGAGCAGGATCCCCTGGAGCGCCGCATGGATCGCATTGTCGTGTTCATAGGAAGGCCAGTCCACATAGCGGGTCGAAAGCCGTTCCGCGCCGTTCCGCGCCGTTTCCGAGCAGAGTTTTTTTACAGAGGCAAGCAAAAACTCCTTCTGAAGTTTCAGAAATGCGAAATCGCCCGAACGCTGATAAAGTTCGTACTGCGTGAGAATCCACCAGACCGTATAGGACGCGATGCCGTTCATGTAGTTTCCCGCGGGCGTGACGCTCCGCAGAAATTCGAGGCTCCGGCGAAGCTCCGTCCAGTCGCCGTACGCGGCGAACATGGTGTGTGCCTCGGGATAGAGGTCGCCCATCCAGACGCGGCGGTCGCGCTTGATCCCGTCGTAGACATATTCCTGCATGCAGAGGTGAGTCGTCCGGACTCCGATCTGCCAGATCCTGTTGAGCCGTTCGTCGGAGCACTCGAACGAACCGGTCTGGACGACGGGTGTCATGATCGAGACGGCCGCGATGTTGATCACGTTGAACGGGGCTCCGAGACAGTCGATGCGGATGAAACGGAACCCCGTGTTCCCGTATTCGAGGGTTCCGGCCAAGGGAACATCGAGGATGGTGTCCGTGACGGAACACGCCGGGTCGGGGTCGTTCATGCACTCGGAAAGGGATTCGCCGAAGCGGATGCGGATTTTCGAGCCGTTCGAAGTGGAAACGATTCTGATTCCGCCGTGGAGTTCGCGTCCGTAGTCGATGACGAGCCAGGAGGACCGGATGCAGAATCGGATGATTTGTGTTTCCGGCGTCTCGACGCATTGGAACCGGGTGTTTCCGGGGAGAATGCGTGTGTTGATGACGTTTTCGTGAAACGGCACGGATGCGGGAGCGATGAACTCCCGGATCCGCGGATCAGTGTAAAAAGAATCTGCTTCCGTCATGGTGCTGCTGTTCTCGCTTTCTGGATTTTAACGTTTTTTCCCCAGGCGCCCCCGCCGTCGATCCAGAGCAGGACGACCGTGTTTTTCCCGGGCAGCGCCCTCGCGGAAAGTTTGCCGCAGGGGAAAACGAATGTTTCGCGGAAAATTTCCGCGTCTTCGGAAACGTCCCGGAAGGAACCGTCGGCGACGCCGGATTTGAGATTCATGATATTTTCTGAGCCTTCCATATCTTGAGCGGATTCCACCGGAGTGCCACTTTATTCGGGTACGACCCGGAAG
>CAZHPP010000214.1:0-6844 GCA_964534535.1 uncultured Victivallales bacterium
GCACCGTGTCCGGGCTGCAGAAAGTCATGACGCTGAGGGCCTGGCATGAAAAGTTCAGAAATACGCAATGGACAGGAACATACGGTCTGCCGCGCCTTGCATGTTGAACTTATGCAGACGCAGCAGTGTGCTGTTTCGATTAAAACTTAGAGGGAATGAAGCATGAAATGTCAGTATTGCGGACGGGAAATTCCTCCGCGCGTGAACAATTGTCCCGCCTGTGGAGGTGCATGCGAGTATATCACTCCGGCAGACGGAAATCCATCCGATGCGCAGGCGAACAGTTTTTTGCAGAAGACGGATGTCAAACCGGTAGATTTCGGCATCAAGCCTGAAGGGGAGCAGAAATCCAGACCGATCTATATTCTGCTGGGCATATTCCTGGGGGAACTGGGAATTCACAATTTCTATGCCGGATATAACAGCAAAGGGATCAAACAGCTGATATTGAGTCTGCTGTTCAGCTGGACAGTCTTTATTCCGTTCATCGTTTATATCTGGGCAATCATTGATGTATGCACTGTGACGAAAGACGCGTCCGGACGTCCGTTTGAGACTCAAACCCAGTTTTAATAAGAGCGTATGATAAAAGATAACTGCGCAAGATGAGCTACGCAGGTTATAAAAAAACAAACATAGGAGAAAGAAGATGGCTCAGCAGATGTATTCGTTGGTCGAGAATGAGGTCGTTCTGATGGAAGTCGGATGCCGCAATTTTGCAGGCGGCGAAACCAATGCGGGAAACGCTTTAATCGATAAGCTGACCAGCACGATTAAAGGCATCATCCGCGGCATTCCGGTAATCGGTCCCTGCCTCTGCGGCGTCGACACCTGTATTTTCGTCGTCACGGACAAGCGGTGCTTTGCCGTGATCAAATCGGTGAGGGGCTGCATCCTGACCAAAGAGGAACGCAGATTCATCGAATTCCCGGTTTCCGCTTTTTCCGGCTGGAACTTCTACTCCAAGAGCAGCTGCTCCATGATCTGCTTCACCTCCGCTGATTTCTCCATTCACCTCGGGCTCAAGAAAACGGAAAAAATCCTCGACGAGATTTCGTTCACGCCCGAATTCAAAACCGATGAACAGGCTCAGGCTCTCATCCAGAAGGTCGATGAGCTTGCCCATCTGAAGAAATAACAGACAGCCTTATCTTGACGTACCGCTGGCTGAAACTCAATTTCTATCCAATGCTTCTGACATTGCTGCTGTGCATTGCCGGAACAGTGCTTTATTTCTGTCCGGCAATGCACAACAGATGGATCTTGATCCCGGCGGTATGCCTTTGGATTGCAGTCGCATTCATGACGCTGCGCATCTATTCCCATTATCAGTACAAGGTCGAAGTCCTGGAAAAAATGATTGAAAAGGGCAGCAGACACTTTGACTACCGCCTGTTTTATCCTTATCTGGGCAGCCCGTGCATGCGCAGCGTGGTTTACTTTTCTCTGTGCGAACTGGGCCGGCAGGAGGAATACTGGAAAATCAAACGCAAATATGCGGAACCCACTCCCCCAATGTATACGCCCTACCGTGTCTTCGCAAAATATGAAAACGGCATTACAAAGTTTTACAGGCAGGAAATCCGGACCGGCAATATCGAAGAAATCGATTGACTGACCGGATTCTTCGCCCGTCCGGGCAGAAAAGAACAGACCTTTCGCCGATGCTCAGAATCCTCCGGAACCGGAAAAGACGCTCCTCCATGACTGCGGAAAGAAAACATGCCGCAAGTCATCTTCTTCATCCGCAACCAGTGATCTGAACAATGCGGAAAATGAGGTTTTTCCCCTGGTCGGCAGGGGTCGACAGAAAAACAGGCGCAAAAGATTGATTTTTTTTCGCAGGGTGCAGTGCTCAAAGGGCAAGCAGCCCATTGGATTAAAATCAGTCATCACAACAGAACAGCGCCAAGATGTTGAATCCCGGACCGGATGCCGTCCCGGATCGGGACTTTTCCCGTGGAGAAAGTTCAGGCATTCCCGGTCTTCACGCCCGGAATGCTCCGATAAATCTGCGCCATCTCTTCCGAAAAGCAGCAGAAGATCACCTCTTCCGGGAACGGTTCCCGCCAGTCAAGGACCGTGCGCACGGCAATCTCCGCGGCCTCGCGCTTCGGATAGCCGTAGACTCCGGCGGAAATGGCGGGAAACGCCGCGGTGCGGCAGCCGTTCTCCGAAGCAAGCTTCAGCGAATTGAGATAGCAGGACTTCAGCAGTTCCGCTTCGCCGTGTCCGCCGCCGCGCCAGACGGGTCCGGGCGTGTGGATCACGAACCTTGCGCTCAGACGGAATCCGGGGGTGATTCTGGCCTCGCCGGTCCGGCAGCCGCCGAACTTCCGGCAGGCTTCGAGCAGTTCGGGACCGGCGGCCCGGTGAATGGCGCCATCCACACCGCCTCCCCCGAGCAGCGTGCAGTTCGCTGCATTGACGATGGCATCGACCTGAAGTTTCGTAATGTCTCCGACCACGACCGAAATCTGTTTCATGGAATGGTCTCCCGTACTTGATTTCCGGGAGATACTATACCATATTTCCGGAATCTTTGCAACCGGCGGCGGCAATCCTGCAAATATTTTTCAGGTCCGCGCGGCATCCGCATTCACAATCGGGGAATTCCGGAAGCACAGAATGTGCGAACTCCACGCGTGACAGTCCGAACGCGGATCTTCGAACTCTTCCGGAAGAGTCGTGAGACCCTGCCCCGGAAGAGATTCGAATTTCCGCATCCGCTCCCGGAACAGATCGTCCAGCCCCGCCTTTTCGCACGCGGCAAGATAATAGTACGAAAAATAGATGCTGCACGGAACAAGTCCCATGCAGCGTTCCAACGATTTCCCGAGCGGGAGCGTGCTTCCCGCCAGAATTGCAAGAACCTGCGGATGTTCCGAAAAATGCGTCTTCCGCAGGTCGACCGCAAGAAGTCCGCGCTCCGGAACGTAATAGCGCTCTTCGATGCGCTTCCGCAGCGCCCCTGCCCTGTCGCTCCACACGGATTTGTGCGAAACTTCCGCAAACGACTGAAACGCCAGCACCAGGAACAGGTTCAATATGCTTTCCGGTTCGCCCTTTCCGCACGGCGGAATGCCGTTCGGCCAGGCCCCGCACCAGTCGATGAAATCCCAGCCCGGAATCCGCGCAAGGCCATCCGCACCGATGCACGAATTCAGGTAATCCATCAGCTTTCCCGCCTTCGGGAAAAGTTCCTCCGCAAGGGAATCCATGCCGTGGACGCGCACCCAGTCGCCATACGTCAGAATCCAGATCGCCATGTACGACGGAATCACCTGGATGCTCCGGCTCGGATACTGCGAAAGGATGGAGCCATCCGGCCTCTGCGAAAGAATCAGGAGACGCAGACATTTCGCGGCCAGACGGTGGTCGTTCGTGAAGGAATAGGTGGAGAGCATTTCGAGCCGGGCGTCCCCTGCGTACAGCAGCTGTTCGTAGTACGGACAGTCCATATACGTTTCGAACGAACAGTTGCGGAGCGTTTCGAAAGCGGCCTGCATCAGCGGAGAATCCGTTTCCGGGAACACATAGGGATACCCCGTGCGATAGAATTTCACTTCACAGCGGACATTTCCGGTCGTTTCGAGGCGCATGTAATGTCCGGCGCGCCACCAGAACGACTGCCATTCGAGTCCGCCGTTAATTTCAAATTCATCGCCGTTCCCGATGAAATGCGTTCCGTCGCGGCTGCCCTTGTCGCCCTTGAGGGAGAGTTGGTCGAAGGTTTCGGAACGGTACGGTGTTTCGGTCCAGCGCACGCGGGCAGTTCCGGTTCCGGTGAACCGGAGCACCATGTATGCAAGCACGTAATGATTGAAGTGAAAGGTCGTGCCGTCGAAGGAATCGGGCTGGATTTCCGCGTAATCCACGGGCGGGAGTTCGGGTTCATGAAGCGTGCGGGAATCCTCGAAAAAGGCCGCGGATTTCCAGCCGGTTCCGGCGCCGCTCAGGATGCCGGAGTCGTAATTCCGGGAAACTTTTACGCGCGGGAAACTTCCCCAGTCGGGGAACGGCACAATGAATTCGAGTCCGGGGGATTCCTTCCATTCCCAGTTTCTGAGCGTACCGGAGGGGTCGTCAAAATAGAATCCGTGCCGGACGGACATCTGTGCGTAAGCGCATTTTATATGGAACTGGAGCACGCGCGCCGTGAGGACGTGTTTCCCCCTGGATGCGCGGAGCATGAAACGGGCGAGATGCCAGCGTTCGGGACATCCTCGTTCGGGGCCTTCGGCGATGCGTTCGCCGTCGAGGAAGAGTTGGGCGCGCTCGTCGGCGCTGAAGGCGACGGGCAGCACGGAATCGTGTTCGAGTGTGAAGGCGCAGCGGAAGACGATGAGCGCGTTTTCCGCCGTGCGTTCCGAGGGTTCAAGCCAGTGGTTCATTTCGCTGCTCCAAGGACTTCCACTTCGGAGAGTGCGAAATCCGGCGAATCGAATTCGATGACGATGGAATCCGCTTCGACCGGCCGGAATGGCACGGAAAGACTCCGCGGAAGACCGGCAGGAAACGTTCCGGCCTTCGTCCGTTTTCCGTCGGCCACGCTGAAAATTCGGCCGCCCGGCAGCGATGGGAATGTTACGACTTTTCCATACGCCATATAGCGGGAGACCGCATGAATGTTCACCTGTCCCACGCGGGAACGGCGCGGAAGGGTCATGCTCAGGACAGGGGTCTTGTCCGCGGGAGCCGGCTGCCAGCACATGTGAAAATCACGGGGTTCGCTTTCGACGATGCCGTCGAAGAGATAAATCAGTCTGCCCGTATTCTTGGAATAATATTCCTCCTGTTCCGAGGACGCCTTGTATGCGGGGGCGCCGGCCGGAATCTTTCCGTTATGTCTGCTGATCACTTCGCGATAATTCAAGTCTCCGACCGACATTAAATTTCCTCGCTGGAATCTGGCCCTGCTGAAAGAATCGATCTTCGCAATGACTTCTTCCGTCGTGGCCATTTTCGGCGGCACCTGACTGACATACACATGGGTCTCGAACGGCTTGAACGTGTCGGAAAACATGCCGCTGCGCGCGGAAACGGAACGGTTCTCAGCCGCGACGTAGAGTTTTTCGCCGTTCCAGCCACGGACCTTGAAGTTCATCGAGGCTTTTTCTCCGGAAACGTTGACGGCAATGACGCTCAGCCGTCCGTCAAGGATTTTCAGGGCGGTTTCGAATTTTGCGCTTTTCGGCATGATTTCCGTCTCCAGACGCCCGGAAACGTTGGGGTCCAGCAGGTAATCGCTCAGCGCAGCAGTTTCGGCGGCAAGGGCATCGGTTCCCAGACGGAGGGAAGGATACATCTGGCTCTTGTCGTAAAAGTCGTAAAGCAGAACGCCCTTGCCGTCGGCAGCGAAGATCTGATAAACCTGATTCCGGAGTTCCGTATAATCCGGAGCCCGTCCTGCGGAACCATCCTTGAGATTTTCCGGCACCCAGCAGAACGCCTGAATTACACCCCATGCCGGACGGTATTTCGCCGCAGTCCGCACGCTGGCCGCCACTCCGCCGATCGGCTGGCGTGTCCCGGTCTGATAAAAATCCGGATAATAATCCGGCATGAGGATATCAGCGCTGTTCCGATAGCGTTCGATTCCCTCCAGAGTGCAGTTGACGATGAACGTCGGATGCCACGGATCAATCCGGTCAAGACAAATTCTGATTTCTTCGAACCAGTTCGGGTTTCTATCGCGCATCTCCGGTTCATCCGCAATATACCAGCCGAAGAGGCTCTTCTGGTTCAGTGCAGTCCCGGCAAACCGCTCAAGCACTTTTTTCTGCTCTTCGGTAATGTTTCCGTTGGTGAACTTCTGCTGGAAATGCTTGTATTCCCATTTCCCGTTCATTTCCTGATACGGATAAAGAATCCCTTTCTGACCGTTCCTCAGAGAACGGCCGGCAAATTTTTCTGTAAATTCTTTCATGGACTGATAGCGGGAATACGTCAGGAATCCGGTGTATCCCTGTTCCGGGGCCAACTGGCTGCCATGATAATAACCAAAGAACAGGAACCGTTTTCCATCACAGTGCGGCACGCCGTAACGGTCCAGGAAAATTTCACCCTCCTTGTGCGGAAGTTTGCGCACCGTGGTTCGGGCCGTATATTTTCCCGCAGAAGCGACAATTTCCGTCTCGCCCTCCGGCCACTTCGCGGCATCGAACTCGAAGTCCGCGGAATGGCGGACTTCTCCGCGCGCCGTAACGGAGACTTTGTCCTGGGGAATATTCTGGGCAAATACAACTTCCCCGCGTACCTTCTTGTCCGGCATTGTTGAAAAAATCGCATTGCGGTAGGCCGGGGCATCCAGCCGGATTGAAAGCGGAGAATATTTCGTCGGGATGTTTTTCTCCGTCCGGTAAAGAAGCAGTCCGTCGAGACCGTAAAGTTTCAGGATGAACCTGCCGTCGCCTGCATTCTCCGGGACGGAGAACCGGAATGACGCATTTCCGAATCCGGAAACGGGAACGAACAGTTTCTGCGCGGGAGCGCCTGTCTGTTTTCCCCTGCAGATTAAAACGGCTTCCGCCCGGACGGACTGGCAGGTTTCAGAATGGTTCGCCAGATCAACCGAGACAGAAACTGTTCCCGGCCCCGTCGAGGAAACGATCTTCCCGACTTCCCAGCGGAAGCGGCGAAGATCAATTTTCTTCATGTCAAGACTGCGGAACGAATGCGGCGCATCAAACGCTGTTCCCGGCAGTTTCGAGAGGGAGGAACATTCCATTTTTCCGCCAGCCCGGCGCGTGCGTCCCACATTGAACTTCAGATTGCCGTCAAATCCCGCAGGAAATGTGATTCCGCCCCACGGAATGAAGACCGTCATTCTGTATCCGGATTT
>CAZHPP010000215.1:0-6842 GCA_964534535.1 uncultured Victivallales bacterium
GGAATATAGCACATCTTTTGCTAATTTCAAGCTCTATTTAGGGATAAGTTCTTAAATTAAAACAACAACCGGGAAGGGACAGAATCATGTACAGGAACAAGACGGCAAGACGCGTTTTACACCTCCGCAACGTCAGAACCGGCAGGACATCCGGCAAATGCCGACGAAGAAGTTTCACACTCATAGAACTTCTGGTGGTTATAGCGATCATCGCAATACTGGCAGGCCTGCTCCTGCCCGCCATGAACAAAGCAAGAGCCGTAGCGATTGCATCGAACTGCCTTTCCAACGTGAAGCAGACCAATATAATGGTGCAGACCTACCGCAACGACTACGATGACTTCTATTACTGTCCGAATAACGAGAGCATTACCGGCGAACCTCTTGTCTGGAGCAAAAAAATGGCCGTGTGCGGCTATGTAAAGGACATAAAATCCATTTCATGTTCTGCAATGCCGTATTATGCTCCGGACAACGTGACGAAAAGCGGATACCTTTACAGTGTGTTCGGGCAGACTTACGTCAGCGGATTTGAACCAGGCGGAGCAAAATCAGTGGGAGTGCCGCTGCGGAATTCGGGATTCAGCAAGAATGAAAACAGAAAAGCCATCAGTCCGTCCAGAGTTTTTCTCTTCGGATGTTCAAGACGCGAAGATAATGCAAAGGCGCAAAGCCCGATGCTGAAGGCGCAGGGAACTACGGCCACCAATGATGCGCGCGGACGTCTGCATATGATACATCCAGGATTCGCAGCGAACGGCGGAATGATGGACGGTCACGCGCAGAATATCTCAAGAAAGACGCTTCCGTCACGTATCTATTGGCCGCATATAAGCAGCGGTGTGTGCCTTCTTGAAATATTCCAGTCATACCAAATGCCTTCCACTCCGGGAATTGCAAAGGTGTCTGTCTATGCCGAATGACCAAGCTTTTTCCTGCATCCGCACAGGTTCGGCGCAGGACTGTTCTCAATAGCTTCAGCGCCCCGGAAACAACATAAGAATCATAAATGCATGGAGACCTTATGAGAAAAAAGATTCTCTGTCTGCTGCTTGCGGCATGCGGATGCACCGTCTGCGCGGACATAAAATTATCCGACTGCGTCATTTATTTCGAGTCTGATTCGCCGCAGAGCGTTTACAGAGCCGGACGCAACAGCCAAAAATTTGCGGAGCTTGCTACGGGTGTAAGGCTGCCGATCCGGAACAGACCGTCGACGCCGATGATTGCGCTTGGTGCGAACAAGTCCGCTGAAAAGGCGGGAATACGCACAGACGATCTTTCATACGAAGAGGCTCGGATCGTGACGTCCGGCGGAAACATATACATTGTCGGAAAAGACATTCCGAACGACGGTCTGACGCCTTTGAACGGAAGAAGTTACGGAACTTTTTACGGTTCATGCGAATTCCTTGAAAAGGTGCTGGACGCGGCGTGGCTGATCCCAGGCGAACGCGGAATATACGTTCCGAAACGCGGCAAAGACTTCATGATTCCCGATTTGAACATGAAAAACTCTCCGCGTTTCAGTTTCAGGAAGATGAGCGGACTCAACGAATTCACCGCCGACTGGTTCGCATTCAACCGCCTGATGAATGCCGACGCCGGTTCCGAGCGCCATTCCACCAATCATTCGTGGGACTCGCTGTATCCGCAGAAGACCATTGTCTCGAAAAAAGACCCTTCTCTCAAACTTTCAAGTGTCCTTGAGACTTTTGAAAAAAATCCCGAAATGTTCGGAATGGCTAAAAACGGACGCCGCATCGCGCCCCATTACCTTTTCTCGTTCTGTCTTTCCAATCCGTCCGTAGTGAAGGATATGGCCGAGAGGATACGCATTCAGCATGCGATGGCAACGCTTGACGCCAAAGGTGCGAAGATCCCGAAGATGAGTCCGATTTCCCCGAACGACGGACAGCCGGACTGCTGGTGCAAGGCATGCCGCGCCGAAGTCGTGAAACTGACGGAAGCCGATGTCGGACCAGTTGCGCTGAACAGAGTTTCTGAATCATGGAGCAGGCCCATGTTCAGGTATTACCGCGAACTTTGCCTCGCTCTGCCTGATTTCATGCTTTCGGGACACATATACATCAAGAACGAATTCATGCCTCGCGAAAAGATAGAGAAGATGCCGGAAAATTTCATAGCGGTCATGGCGCCCTTCCACACGGCATACGGTCCGGTGCGCCTCTACGCTCCAGTAAACGAATCGTGGAAGAGATGGCTGTCATCGTGGGACGGGATATCGAGTAAAATGCAGTATTACGGTGTTGATTTCTGGCTCAATCAGAGCATGGGCGCTCCGTTTTCTCCGTATCCGGGCATGATGAAGGATACATTCTCGATGCTTGCCGGGCGTCCGTTCATAGGCGGCTACTTCTACACGAATCAGGGGTACGGTCAGAGCGGACTTTACATGTGGACCGTCATGAAGATGCTGTGGAATCCGGAACATGATCCTGAAAATCTCATAAACGAATTCCTGACCAAGGCCTACGGCCGCGAGGCTGGAAAAGAAATAAGAAAGATTTATGATATAGCCGAAAAGGGAATGGTTCGTTACGTCAGCGGACACAAGGGGAAAATCGGATACAATCTTTCGGCTGAGATGGCTCAGTCCATCTATGCTCCCGCATGGAACGAAATAGAAAAACTCTATTTTTCGGCTGTGGAGAAATCCGCTGGAGCGGACGACAATCAGCGCTGGCGGCTGAAGGCGTTCGGAGAAAATCTCAAGCTGATGCGTTATCATCTGTCCTGCATGGGATTGAAGGCCGCGGGGAGCGAAACATCCGGACTCGACATGAGCGATTCCGAATTTCAGGAATTCAACAGGAAAAGGATGCCGGGCGGCGAATTTTATCAGAATGTCTTCGACAGAAACGCAATTCCGAATCTGGAATACGCGCTGAATGATGTCTCCGTGAGTACGGATGCGAACATAAAAGACCCGGATCCGATGAAACCCATATTCTACAAATACAATCAGGATTTCGTCGTGTTCGCACCGGAAACAAAAGAATTTGAAATGACAATCGAGGAGGTTACCCGCGAAAATCCGTTTACGAAGGAAAATTATCAGCACGACATCGGATATTATTCCGTGTACGACAGCAGCGGCAAATTCTATTATCACGCCATAGCGCGCGGTGGAAAAATAAAGTTCCCGGCTGAAAAAGGAAAGCATTACAATCTGTTCTACACTCCTTTCGGAGATGTTGCGGCTCATTCGCGCTGGAGGATACTCTCCGTCAACATGCCTTACGCAGCCGGACAGCATCTCGACCGGGCCAGCGGACTCCTGATGTACAGGCACGGCGGAACTCTCTATTTCAACGTGAGGAAACAGGTCAAGTCGTTCAAACTTTACTACAACGGCGCGCCGTCCGACGTGGAAATACTCGATCCGGAATGCAGGACGATGAAACGCATCACTGGACAGCCGTATGAAATATGCGAATTCAAAAATCCTGCGGCCGGATGGTGGCGCATACGTTTCGGCAAAAGCCACACGTCAAGCATCAGGCTGAGCAGCGAACTGGACGGATATTTTGTCGTCGATCCGGCGAAGGCGCTGGACGTGGTCCTGCTGCCCCGCGGGGGAAAATCCGGCAAATGACATTGCGTCCACACGCCGGACAGTAATACATCTGCTTAAATACATGAAAGGAAATCCTTAAAATGAAATTTCAGATTTGCGGAAGCGGGGCAAGCGAAGGAATACCGGCGCTGTTCTGTCCGTGCGAGATTTGCAGGAATGCCCGTATTCGCGGAGGAAAGGAGATGCGTTCGCGCACGGCCTATCAGATCGGAGAGAGCGTGCGTATAGATTTCGGACCCGATCTTCTCATGCAGCAGAACGTTCTCGGACTGCGTCTTGACAGACTTGAGCATCTTTTCATGACGCATTCGCACAAGGACCATTTTACCTCTGAACATGATCTACCGCAATCCGAAATACGTTCAGCTTGAAAATACGCTCCGGTTCCACGCAGGCGCATCCCTGATTGCCGAAGCGGAGAAAATACTCGGGGAAAACGGATCGAATTTTTCGGAATGCAGAATAGAACCGGTCCCCATTGAATTTTTCAAGAGCATACCCGTCCGCACTCCGGAGGGTGAAATGACGCTGACGCCAATCCCGTCCGACCATCTGCCGAAGGGCGAGACCTGCATATACGACGTTGAATGCTCCGGCAGACGCCTGCTCGTAGGCACCGATTCCGGCATATATCCGGAGGAAACGTGGGAGTATTTCCGCGGAAAACATTACGATATGGCCGTCATGGATGCGACCAGCGGCATACTTCCGCTGAGACACGTCCATATGGGGAGGGAATGTCTTGTCGAAACGGTGGGACGCCTGCGGGACATGAACGTGTTCGGGAAGGACACTCTCGTGACAGCGAATCATTTCTCGCATAACGGGAAAATGAATCACGACGATCTCGAGAGATATTATTCGCCATACGGAATAACCGTCGGATTCGACGGACTTGCTGTTGATCTTTCAAAGGAAGGCCCCCTGCATCATGAATGATGAACACGTAAAATTTTTCGGGAAATACCGTGAAGTTTCTCCCTCATCCATAGTCCCTGAAGGGTTTCCGAGAGAATTTCTGAAAAGACAGAAAAGCGGCCTTTCGGGAAATTTCCGGGAACAGGGATACCCGTTCGACACGGAAATGTGGGAGGGGATAGGGAAAATCCGCTTCAGGGAACACGAATACGGCGGCAGGGAAATGCCTCCTCCGGCATTGAACACATGGTGGCCCTACGAACAGTGTTCGTATCTTCTTGACGGACTCGTAAGGCTCGGCATTCTGCTTGAGGACCGCGAATGTATGGAGACGTTCGAGAAAAACCTCAAGGCTTTTTTCTCCCGTATCGCGCCGGACGGACGTCTGGGGCTTGCAAATTATTCGCTGTCGTCGGAGTGGCCTTTCGCCGTATTCTTCAGGGCCGTCAAGGCGTATGTTGAATCCCGGAGCACTGACGAATGGATAAAGGATGCACTGAATAAACATTATCACGCCGTAAGCGAGGAGGTTTTCGCCGGAACGCCGCGCGGTTCTGCGAATATCGAGGGAATGCTTGCCGTCGCCGAATGGACGGACGACCCGTCGCTTGTGCGGAAGGCGCTTTCCGTTTACGGAAAATTCGATCTTTTCTGCTCCGGTCTGGACGTCTGCGAGGAACTTCCGTTTTCACGTCTGCTGAACGACAGAAGGCTTTCCATGCACGGAGTCACGCTCAGCGAGGAAATCAAACTTCCCGTTCTTCTCTTCCTTTACATCGGCAATGAAAAGTACCTGGAGGCGGCCGAAAATGCGATGAGTGTGATTCTCGAAAATCACGAACAGATACCCGGACTTCCCAGTTCCAACGAGTTCGGCATGGGCCGCGATCCGCTTCAGGGATACGAAACGTGTCTTATCAGCGACTTCACATGGGCTCTCGGATTTTTCTTCATGGCGACGGGAAAAACCGAATACGCCGACAGAATCGAAAAGATTATTTTCAACGCTCTGCCGGGCTCCATATCGAAGGATTTTACTCTTCTTCAGTATCTTTCCAGCCCGAATCAGGTCGTTTCGACGCCGTTTTCAAACCATTCCCTTTTCCTGTACGGCCGGGCTCCGCTGCGGCAGTACCGTCCGGATCATTTCACGCAGTGCTGCCCCGGAAACGTGCACAGGGCCATGCCGAATTACGTCATGCGCATGTGGATGACGGACCAGTCCGGAGCTCCCTCCGCAGTTCTGTACGGAGCCTGCATCTTCAAATTCATGATGAACGGGAAGCAGATCACTCTTGAGGAATCGACGGATTATCCTTTCGAAGACGAAATCCGGTTCACGGTGCATGTTTCCGAACCGGTAGAATTCCCGGTATCGTTCAGAATTCCGGGATGGTGCAGGAATCCTTCCGTGACAGTGGACGGAAAAATGCCCGACGCTCCTCCGATCCGCGGAGGAAGCATGTTCCGCATCAGGCGGACATGGAAGGACGGCAGCGTGATTATTCTGCGCCTGTCCCCGGAAATCGTCATCAGGAGCGACAGAAACTGGAAATGGGTGGAACGCGGACCGCTGGTCTTTTCACTTCCGGTTGCCGCCGATGTCAAGAAGGAGAAAAGCGGGCGTTTCTCGGCGCTGTCGCTCGAACCGGCCGGAAAATGGAATTTCGCGCTTGACGATGATCCCAGGCTCGAACTGAAACGCGGAAATCCGCCGAAGAAATGTTATCCGCTTGAGAATCCTCCCGTCGAAATATCAGCGGAAGCCAGAAGGATATCCTCCTGCGACTCTCTCGCACAGGGACGCTATACTCCGGAAATCCCGTTGTTTTACAGCGTCGGGAAAACTGCCGAACGCATCCGTCTGATCCCTTACGGCTGCACAATGCTGAGGATCAGCGCCTTCCCCGACGCGAAGGAAAGGAAGCAGCTTCCCGTCCTTTCGGCAAGGGCTTCCGGGATTTATCCTTACAATCACAAACTGCCGCTCGAATCGCAATGTTTCGGGCCTGAGCGTCTGGGCGATTATGAATTCTGGGATTCTGCCGTGGACGTACAGGTGAATCAGGACGGCTATTACAATCTTATAGCCCATTATCTGAAAATGGAAAACGTCATGGCATACGTCGCCGTCCGCATATACTCGGACATGGAATGCGACGGCGTGATCGCTCTCGGCGTGAGCGACGGAGCGGTGTACTGGTTCAACGGGAAAAGACTCCTTGCACTGGAACCTTCGCTTTCCGCAGAAATGTGCGCTCCGTTTCATGTGACAAGACTGCCAAAATGGCACTGACTTGGAAAGAGAGTTCAGTTATTATGC
>CAZHPP010000216.1:0-6839 GCA_964534535.1 uncultured Victivallales bacterium
GTTTTCGGTTAAACTGAATATGCCATGACTTTTCATTTTTGCAGAACTTTCTGTACATTACTCGAACTTCTGAGCCTTGTCAGGAAAGTCATGTCGGCAAAAATCAACGGAAGACTCGTCAATCCCTTAGATATCGGACTGGATATATTCAGGAATTTTCCACCATTTTCCCGATTGGTTTCAGACGGTATTTTCCGGGCGTGATCCCGTAAACCTTGCGAAAGCGCTTGATGAAGTACCCCGTCTGGGAAAAACCGCAGTCCTGAGCGATTTCGCCCAGGGAATAATCCTGTTCGAGCATCAAAAGCGCGCAGGAGAGGCGTTTCCGGAGCAGATAATCGTTCAGGGTATGCCGGGTCTGATTCCTGCAGAGTTCGCTCAGGTAGCTGGGATTCATCCGAAAATGCGAGGCGATTGTCCTTCTCGAAACGGATTCATCCGAAAGGTTTTCCGTCAGGAAGAGGTCGATCTTCCGCCAGGTGGCTTCGGCCTTCCCGATTTTCCCATGCTGTTCCGGAAGATGGAAGACCCTGCAGGCCAGTTCGAGGACGGCGCGGATCAGAAATTCGGAAGTTTTCCGCTGTTCCGGGTCGCGCGCGATCCTGTTCAATGCCTCCAGGACGGCATCGCCGGCCGACCCGAGCGGCGCCGTCGTATGGTGATAAAACATCGCCGGCGTGGAAGTTCCGTGAATCCTGTAGACTGCGAAACGGATATATTCCGGGAAAAAAACGATGGCGAAGGAAACACCGTCCTCGCGATTGAACGTGCTGATTCCTGTGGATGCACCCGGCATGCCGTAGACGACGTCTTTGCATCGGAGCACAACGTCCAGATTGTCCCTGGAATTGCTGACGCCGAGGCTGCCCATGAGCTTTCCTTCCGTGACCCACACCAAGCGCGGAAAGCGGTCCGAGGAGGGATTCCCCGCGACAGGGGTGGAAACGTGAAAATCCTTCCAGGACGCATTTCTGAATTCTTCCAGCATTTTCAGACAAATTCCGGGATTTGCTTCCATTGTACGCCTCTTTTTTTAATAATCCAACAATATTACTATTAATACAATATTCCTCCTAGTGACGTTTTTCAAGAAATATGCTATAATTAACTTGAAATAATTGGGAAAAAACGAACTTCGCAGGGATTCTGAAAAAACGATAAGATGGAATTTTTCCATTCAGCGGAACATGGGATGGAAGATTCCGCCGGACCCGGAAACAGGAAGAGGAACCGACACAATGAACAGAAAATGCACTGCCGCCGTATTGAGTGCCATGCTTGCGTTGACGGGCTTTGCCGCCGTGGCCCCGGCGAAGCCGCAGACTTCCGTGAACGGGAACGGCACGGCATCCCGCTGGGAGTCCGAGGCGCCGGTCTTTTACTTTGTCCATCCGGGCGGACCGCTGGAATTCCGCGTGAAGGTCTTCAAGGCGGCTCCCGGGTTCCGCGGGGATCCGTCGCTGAAAGTGACGGAAAGCGCGCTTGTCACGCTCGCCGGACCGGATGAAACGATGGTGAAAAAACAATACTGGAGGAAGCGCGGACAGGAGGATTCGGTCTCGTTTGACTGGAAATTTCCGGATGCGGCGGCCGGAGTCTGGCAGCTCCGGGCTTCGCTTTCGCAGAACAGCCGGCTGGCGCTGGAATTTGAAACTTCGCCGAAGCTGCCGTTCGGCGTCCTGTTTTCCCGCTGCAAGATTTACGGCAGCGACTTCCGGAATCTGAAAAAGAGCTTCTTCGTTGTTCCGGAACCGCAGCGGATCCTCAACGGTCCGGCGGAAAAGCATCCCCTGCTTCGGCTGACTTCCTGCGCCGCAGACATTGACGTGTTCGACCGGAACGGAAAATTCCTCTTTTCCGACAGCCGTTATTCCGTTGACGGCGCAATGCCCGATTCCTATGGGAATTCCTTCCGGCGTCTTCCGGCGGGGGCGGACGCTGTGCCGTGTCCGCCGCGCGGAGCGGAACTCACGCTTTCCGAAGCGGAAGGCGCAAAGCGCACGCTCCTGAAAACCGATCCGGATTCCGGCTGCAATTTTTTCCCGGAGACGGGGAAGCTCTATTCGCTCGAAGTCAACGGTCCTCAGGAAGGATGGATCACCGTCGAAGGAATGCCCGTGATCCTGTGTCCGACTCCGGAAACGGCGCGTGCCATCGGCGGAAGCGTGGTGCGGGATCCTGCGGACGGACGGTGGTATCCGCACCGGTTCCAGGTGGAGACCGCACGCTGGATCCGTTCCCTGACGCCGGAGGATCTCCGCGTGGAAGCCATTCCGCTTGCGGCCCGCAGGGCCGAATGGCTTGCCGATCCGGCGAACACGCCGTTCATCATTCCGTTTGCGCATGCGCCCCATCTTTTCAGAATTCAGAATACGGCGATGCCGGAACAGTCGGTCCGCTATAACGATTCCGGAGTGAATCTGGATCCGCTGACGCTGTTTTACGCGCTGGACCGCCCGTTCAATCCGTATTTCCGGAACCGGGCCGTGATGAACCGGCTGTTTCTCTATTATCTCAAGAAATGGCTGGCGCTGACCGAATCCGGATTCATGTGGGACGATCCCCGCGGATATTACTGCGGAGGCACGGAATGGAGCGGCGCGGAAGGAATGCTCTTCTTCAAGGACAGTGCCGCGCTCGCGTATGCCGCGCCGTATGCGGACCCCCGGCTGACACGTCTTCTCAGGACGGGACTCGAACTGAATCTGCACCGGCTCTGGAGCACCCGCCTTTCCTGCGAAAACCAGTCGCTGCACTGGCCGTTCAAGATTTATGCGCTTTACCGGATTACGGGAGAGAAAATGTATCTGGAAATGGCGCGCGACTCCCTGGCCGATCTTGCCGATCCGGCTCTTTCCGAAAGCTCGAAGACCGGGTATCTGATGGAAGCGTGGGGGCCGGACGCCACCTACATGGGGATCTCCACCTCTTTCCTTGCGCTGGCCATGCGCTGGTCCGGCGACGATGCCGCGATGCCCGTGCTCGAACGCGCGTTCGACCTGATGAGCCATACCGTGACGCGCGAGCCGGACGGAACTCTCCGCGGCGTCAATGCGTTCGGCCACCGTACGCTCGGCACATGGCTGAGCCGGCAGTATGACGGCGGGGCGGAACTGCTTTCCGACCGCCTGGAATCCGCCGCGCTGGTCAACCGGAGAAAAAGCTTCACGCAGGCCGACCTTGAACGCGAATTTGCGCATTATTCCGCGCCGGGCGTTCCGGAAAAGATCGAAACATGGCGTAAATCGGGCGATGTCCTCTTCGGTTATTCCTTTGCCAGCTTCGACCGGATCTGGCGCGGCGGGCTGATCCCGATGGGGAAAGACATTCAGAATCCGCGCACCCCGGCTGAAAAGTCCGGTCCGTTCGAACGGAACTTCAACGGCGAATTCGTCGCAAAGCGAACCGGGGCGTATTACGCATTCTTCCATACGGGAAATACCAGCGGACGCTTCCACCAGTGGCGCTCCATGTCCGGGATTCTCCCCGAGGGAACGAAGCTCGAAAACGGAGTGCTTGTTTCGTCCGAGGCTTCCCGGCCGTGGCTGCCGGTCCAGGGACTGAACCTCTTCTGGACTCCGGGGTTCGGGCAGTTCGTCAGCGGACACAACTGGTCCATGTACACCCATCAGCTTCTGCGGCTTGACCGGGAAGGGCGGTGCGACGATTTTACGGAGAACTGTTCGTGCGAAAGCGAAATTTCCGGCGGAAGGATCGTTCTCCGGCAGAAGATGAAAAAGGAAGGAGTCCGGATCCGCCGCGAATACGAAATGACGGAAAACGGAGTGAAGGTTTCTCTGAAGGCGTCCGCTCCGGAAAAAATCCGGCGGGGAACGCTCGTCGAACAGATTCCGTACCTGAAGAAGGCCGGGCTCGTCTTTTCCCCGATGAAGGGAAAAATCACATCGCTGCGTGCGTCCCTGCCTTCCGGCGCGTGCGTCGTCCTGAACTTTTCACGGCCGGTCGAGGTGCGGGAGGGACCGGTTTCGAAGGCCGTGTTCAATCCCTCCGATCTGCGGATCGGCGTGCTTGAAATCCAGGCGGTTCCGGAATTCGACGGAACTCCTGCTGCATTTGAATATGAAATCGGAGCCGGAACAAGATGACTGAGAACAGAAAAATCATCCGCTGCGCCGTCATCGGACTCGGACGGATCGCATGGAGTTTCCATCTTCCGCAGATAGCGGAAAATCCCGGATTCCGGCTGATTGCGGCCGCCGATCCGGACGTGGCCCGTCTGAATGAGGCGAAAAAGACGTTCGGCGTGCCGATGCTCTTTGAGGATTTTCGGGACCTGCCGTTCGACCGGCTGGATCTTGCCGTCATTGCTTCGCCGACGTTTCTTCACCGGGAGCAGAGCATCTTCTGCATGGAGCACGGAGTCGACGTCTTCTGCGACAAGCCCGCCGCGCCCTCCCTGGCGGATGCCCTGAAAATGCATCATGCCGCGCTGAAATGCGGACGGCGTCTTTCGGTCTATCAGCCGTACCGGCTCTGCTTCGACACGCTGACCGCGGAATCCATTCTCGAAAGCGGAAAGCTCGGAACCGTCTATTCGATCCGCAGGGAATGCTCCGGCTTCGTCCGGCGGAACGACTGGCAGAGCCTGAAATCCAGGGGCGGCGGAATGCTGCTCAACTACGGTGCCCATTACATCGACCAGATGCTTTACCTGATGCACGACGTCTGCGCGGACGCGGTCTGCCGGTCGCGGCGGATCCTTTCGCTGGGCGACGCGGAGGACGTGGTTTCCGTCCTGCTCACGGGGAAGAGCGGATGCCTTTATCAGATGAACATCAACCAGGCGTCATGCGGGGAACTTCCGGCGCTGACGCTTTTCGGAAATCTGGGAACGGCGTGGATGCGCCCCGACCGGACGTGGCAGGTCTGCCGGTGTCTGCGCGAAAGCATGCCGCCCGTCCGTCTGAATGCGCTTCCTGCCGCGCCGGGACGCGCATATCCGTCGGAGAACATTCCGTGGATCCGGGAGACCGTTCCGGAAGTGCCGGAGGATCTTTCCGCATATTACCGCCGCTGCTGCGACTATTATGCTCTGGGAAAGCCGCCCGTCGCGGATTTCGCCGACACACTGGAGGTCATGCGCACCATAGAATTGTGCAGAGAATCGGAAAATATGGGAAAAAACGGAGCCGCCGCGGAACCGCATCCCGGACTCACATGGAAGCGAACGCCTGTCCTGGAACGGACGTGCGGCGCTTTTCCTGCGGCTGAAATTTCCGGAGTAAAATGCAAATGTGCCGTCGGCAGGCGTGAAAACGGAACAATGAACTGAAATAAAAACGGAACCATGCGGGACGAACCCCAATGAAAAAGGAGGATATCATGCAGAAAAGCGGTCGGAAATCAGCCGGATTCGCGAAATGCGCATCCGTGTGGACATGCAGATGTTTTACACTTGTGGAGCTCCTTGTCGTGATTGCCATCATCGCGATTCTCGCGGGAATGCTTCTGCCGGCTCTCAACAAGGCGCGGGACGCCGCGACAACCAGCAAATGCTCCGCGAATCTGAAACAGCTGGGACTTGCGCATAATTCCTATTCCGCGGAAAACGAGGACTGGCTCGCGCCCTACCGCATGCCGGACGGAACGGGAGCATACAACGGAATGTTCTGGGACCGTCTGATCGCGCCGCATGCGGGGGAAAGCTCCTTTGCCTCGACGGGCTACTTTTCTGCGAACGGTGTCTACACGTGTCCCGGATTCCGCGCCAGAAGGCCGTACACAGGGTATCCGCAGAAGACTCTCCGGGAATCGGGACACGCCGAATACGGAATCAGCCGCTACGGCACGGGAGGCGAACCGGGGTATGTCGGCAGAGTCCGGAAGATGGGACAGATTGCAAAGCCTTCGCTGCTGTGCGTGTTCCTGGACTCCTACTGCACGGATTTCGGCGGGCAGCTGGGAACCTCCGGCGTGACTCAGAGCGCCTACCACGGATACCGCCACGGTTCCGGCAATACGCTGAACGTCTCCTTTTCCGACGGCCACGCCGAGAACGCAAGCAGGACAAAATTACGCTATGCCGAGGTGCGCGCCGGGCTTTCCTGGCAGAGCGACCGGTTCCTGAAAACCTTCTGGGGAAATCTCTGAACCGCAGCGGTTCAATGCAGATGGATTGAAAACAAAGAAAGAACAGTCTGAAATGAAACATCTCTTCATGACGCTTGCTGTCCTGGCCGTTTCCGCCGCATGGGGGGCCGCGCCCTCCGACGCCGGCGCATCGCTCGATTTCGAACGGATGGAAGGCGCAGTGTTTTACACTGTCCACAAAGGCGGCGATCTCTCGCTGAAGCTGGAAACGCGGTACCGTCCGGGCAAATATTTCGTGCGGCCGGCGCTGCTGGCAACGCTTTACGACCCGGAGGAACACGCCGTAAAGGACTTTTACCTGCGTCCGGAAGCGGACCGTCCGTCCGGCGTGATCGAATACCCGGTGAAGAACGCCGCGCCCGGACTTTGGACTCTGCGGATTGCCCAGAGCAAGGACCCCGTCATGATCGGATACCGCGTCGCCTTCACACCGTCGGAGGGGCTCGGATTCATGCCCGCAAGGTGCTGGGTGTGGCACAGGGACACGGCAAAGCTCGACGGCGGCTGGTTTCTGGTCCCTCCCGGCGGGAAGGACGTCCTTTCGGTTTACCGGTTCCAGTGCCGGGTGGAGATCTTCGATGCCGAAGGAAAAAGCGCGGCCTGTCTGGAAAAGGACGGCAGTTTCAAGGTGCCGCTGAAGGAGGGCGGAGTATACCGTCTGAAGGTTTCCGCTTCGGCGCCCGGATGGAACTGGGTGCCGCGCTGACGCACGATGATGTTGCCGGCTT